>NZ_LARE01000054.1:0-22182 GCF_000980245.1 Odoribacter sp. N15.MGS-14 | reverse complement strand
CTTGCAGATAGACTTCCCGTTTTTCTCCTGAAAAGCTGACCGGATATTTCAACTGGCTGGCTGCATTCAAATGTACCCGCGTGCCATCGGCCAACACCAAACGATATTCGGCGCTGCGGGGTACGGACAAGGTATGAGACCTACCGCTTTTTTCTGCTTTCCCGGTAGGTCGGGCGGCATAATTTACTCCTCCGTTTTGCACTTTTATCGTTTTGTCGCCATCCTCTACTTGTAAGGTTTCCTGGTCCGGCAAAGCTACCGTCCTTCCGTCGCTCAATCGTAATGTGACCTGATGGCTTCCGGAAGGATACTCTGTCCCGATCGGTGTTCCTTTCCGGGTTTCCCACCATATCCCTACACTACCTAATGCTACTACCAATACGGCTGCCGCTGCCGCGATATATCGGAAATGTAAACGACGTTTCAGACGATGAATCTGTTGAAAAGCTTGCAGGTAATCATATTTTTCCCTTCGGGCAGCTTCTTCTTCCAGGAGATCGGTCCCGCTTAGTTGCCGGGCAAGCATATCCCTTGCTTCATCCGGCTGCCCTACTTCCTCAGCCTCCGTTAATCGGGCCGTTGTCCGAGCCACCACCCGCTTGGCTTCTTCATCGATTTCTTCCCATTTCATGTCCTTGGCGATTAAAGTTTGACTATAAACGCAAGAAGAAAAAAATCGGGTGACAGATTTTCCGAAAAATTTTAATATTTTTTATCAGAACTTAGCCAATATATCATTTATATTTGTTTCGTCAGGGTGTAAAGATGGACAAAACGACCGATAGATTATTCCGGCCGTTTTTTATAGCAAAAAAATTACAGTTTTATGCTATCGATTTTAATGCATTGTGTTATTTTCCTATATTTGCATAATTTAGGATGCGGTTCAGTCATGCCAAATTTGAAAACAAAGTTTTCATTTGTCATTGCTCTCACCTTTCACTATATTTGCCTAAAAATGTCCTATGCGTCAAATTAAAATATGTTTGGGCAGTTCGTGTTATTCCCGGGGAAACAATGTCCATCTCGAAGTAATCAAGAAATACATAGCAGAAAATCACCTGGAAGCCGAGATTTCATTCTCCGGTCATCTGTGCGAAGAATTATGCAGTAGCGGCCCGATCCTCCGAATCGACGAGAAAGTCTACAAAGAGGTCAATCTCTCGGGTTTATACAAAATACTTCAGGAAGAATTTCCGATAAAATAATAACAGGCGAAAGGCAACCTCACCCATAACACAGTTTACCCAGCAACTATGAACAGATCTATGGATTTAAAACCGATCTATACCGAACCGGAAAATTGTCAGGACTGTTATAAATGTGTCCGTGAATGTCCGGTAAAAGCGATTCAGATCGAAGACAATAAGGCCTACATCATAGAAGAACGATGTATCTACTGTGGCCACTGTACCCAAGTTTGCCCTACCGGTGCAAAAAAGATCCGGGACGGGGTCAGCCGTACCCGGCTTATCTTGCAGAATTATCCCCGGGTAATCTTATCCCTCGCCCCCTCCTGGGCCTGTGAATTCGAAGATTTATCCATCGGACAACTTACCGCAGCCATCCGTAAACTTGGTTTTTCAGGAGTATCCGAGACTGCGATCGGTGCAGAATTGGTCTCTTCACGGGTATCGGATTATCTACAACAATCGCAACCGGGAGTGTATATCTCTTCCGCCTGTCCGGTAGTGGTCGAATACATCCGGAAATACTCCGCCGAGCATACTCCGGCCATCACGCCGCTGCTCTCCCCTATGTTAGCCCATGCCAAAATTTTAAAAGACTATTACGGAAACGATTTAAAAGTCATCTTTGCAGGCCCATGTATCTGTAAGAAACTGGAAGCGGATCATTTTAAAGAGCTGGTGGAAGTGGCTATCACTTTTAAAGACCTGAAAAACTGGTTTGAAAAAGAAAATATTCATCCCGAACAATTAACTCCGGCAGCAGAGGATCACTTTATCCCCTGGCAGGCCGGAATCGGTTCTCTGTATCCTGTCGAGGGAGGTATGCTTCCGGGTATCGACGGTGAAAGCAAAAAGATTGTAAAAATGGCTTTCTCCGATTTGAGTAATATCAAAGATGTCATCAAGAACCTGGATACGCGCCGGGAAAAAGATACGATTTTTCTGGAACTGCTGGCTTGTAAAGGAGGCTGCATCAATGGTCCGGCCAAACTCAGCCAGACCTCTCTGGCCATCAAAAGATACAATATTCAGCAACACCGGGCCGCACACTCCGAAAGTACCGTTCCCGATCTCGGGCATATCGATCTGGCCACGACATTCAAGGCTTACGACTGCTCGACGGCCCGGCATACAGAAGAAGAGATCAAGCAAGCCTTATCTGCTGTCGGTAAAAACAGTCCTGAAGACGAGCTCAACTGTAGCGGGTGTGGTTATGACTCCTGCCGTGATTTTGCAGTAGCCCTGGTCGAAGGCCGGGCAGAAGAAAACATGTGCGTATCCTATATGCGACGGGTGGCCCACGACAAAGCGACCGTCTTGTTACAAAAAATACCGGCAGGCGTATTACTGGTCGATAATGATCTGAAAATCTCCGATATGAACAGCTGTTGTGCCAACCTGCTGGGAGAGGATGTCGTCATGGTCTACGAAGCTTCGCCCGGATTACAAGGCGTCGAATTGGACAAAATCTGTAGCTTCACCGACCTCTTCCGCACGGTATTGAACACAGGTAAAGAGATCACAGAACGGCAAATCCGGGAAGGCGATAAAATCTGGCTGCTCTCTATTTATAATATCCAACCCCACCGCCTGGTATTCGGAATCTTACAGGATCTTCGGGAACCTTATGTCCGTAAAGAATGGATGCTGGAAAAAACCCAGGAAGTGGTACGCAAATATATGGCTACAGTACAGGAAGTGGCTTGCCTGCTAGGTGAAAATGCAGCTTTTACCGATGCTACCCTACGGTCGATTATGGAGGCGGGGGAAAAGGTAAAAAGCTAAAGGCCAGAAGCAAGAGGGGAGGGAGAAAAAAGGTTGGAGGGGAAAAAGATGGGGGAACGAGTTTATAAGAAAAAAGGAAGGATGAAAGAATCGGATATATTTATAGAAGTAGACTGTTTCCAAAAAAATAAAGCAGGCAATATCGTCTGTGGAGACAGTTACATGTCCCAGAAGTTAAAAGAGGAAGACCGGATCATCAGTGTATTATCGGACGGTTTAGGGAGTGGCATCAAAGCCAGTGTTTTATCGACGATGACCGCTACTATGGCCATGAATTACACAGCCATGAACGAAAGTATCCTCCAAACCGCTCTCTCGATTATCCATACCCTGCCTAAGGATATGGTCCGTAAAATCAGTTATTCCACCTTTTGTATCTTCGACATCGATTGTTTCGGGAATACCCGGATCGTGGAATACGAAAGCCCGGCGGTCTATCTGTTTCGTCGCGGACAGGCAGTGGAAATCCGGAAAAAAAAGATCCCGATCGAACGGGAAGATCTGGAAAATACCTTTCTGTGGATATCGGAGTTCAAGCTGGAAAAAGAAGACCGCCTGATTTGTTTTTCCGACGGAGTCAGCCAATCGGGAATGGGTAGCAGTAATATGCCTTTCGGTTGGGACGAAGGAGTCGGTATCTACATTGCAGAAACCTTAAGCCAGCACCCCGGTATATCGGCGAAAGAATTAGCCCGCAAGATCGTTTTAAGGGCCGAACGCAACGATAACTATCGTTTGCTGGACGACACCAGCTGTTGTGTCATTTACCGGCGAACGCCGCGCAATCTGCTCATCTGTACCGGCCCGCCTTACGATGAAAAAAAAGACCGGTATCTGGCAGAAAAAGTCAGGGATTTCAAAGGTAAAAAAGTACTCTGCGGAGGAACGACAGCCACGATTATTTCAAGGGAACTTCAACTCCCCCTGCAGGTCAGTATGGATATCACCGATAAAGAGCTCCCCCCACTCTCCTATATGGAAGGAATCGACCTGATCACGGAAGGGATTCTGACCTTAAGTAAGGTAGAGCGGCTTTTAACCCAAGGGCTCCCCGAAAAATCACAGGGTCCGGCCAACGACCTGGTTAATCTGATACAAAACAGTGATAAAATCACCTTTATCGTCGGTACCCGGATCAATGTGGCACATCAGGATCCCAACCTACCCGTAGAACTGGAAATCCGGCGTAATGTGGTAAAAAAAATTAAATATTTATTAGAAACGAAATTCCTGAAAGATGTAGAAATTACCTATCTTTGACCCCTCAAAATGACACACATCAAAGACTACACATTAACCAGGAAAGAAATTTTAAATTTGAATCCTATGGACAAAATCAAACTGAGATTATGTGCAGGAACCATGTGTTATGTCATGGGCGGAGCCCAATTAATGGAAATAGAAGAATTGTTGTCTGAAGAAGAAAAACAAGGCATTGAAATCACCTTTTCTCCTTGTCTGCAACGGTGTAACGGCAAAGACACACCTCCTTTTGCAGAGCTGAACGGAGAAATCATAACCGGTGTCAGTAAAGAAACCCTATTACGAATTATAAAAGAAGAATTAAGACATGTTGTACGATAATTTTGCGATGCTCACCAAACGGGAGTTATTAATCCGGATTGTCAAGTTATTAAAAAAAGACGAACTGATCACAGGTCTGAAATATCTCCCTGTCGAAATGCGTCCACGCAACAAGCGACCGGTGAGGTGTTGCATCCACAAAGACCGTTACATCCTCAAACACAAGATTATCTCGATTCTGGGCTTTGAAATTACAGACGAAGAGATCGACCTGATTCATCTCTCCGATTTCGCCCGCATGGCGATGGCTAATAAAAATATGAAGGAAAATATTCTTTCTGTTGTCCACGAAGCTTGTAGTGCCTGTATCCAATCACAATATGCCGTCACAAACCTTTGCCGGGGATGTGAAGGCCGGCCTTGTGTGATGAACTGCCCCAAAGCTGCGATTTCGTTTATCGGCGGCAAAGCCAGTATCAGCAGTGAGGATTGTGTCAGCTGCGGATTATGCCAGAAAGTTTGCCCCTATCATGCCATTGTATACACGCCTGTTCCTTGCGAAGACGTTTGTCCCGTAAAAGCGATCAGTAAAGATGCCGAAGGCGTAGAACATATCGATAAAGAAAAATGTATCTATTGCGGAAAATGTATGCAAGCCTGTCCCTATGGAGCTATTATGGAACGGTCGAAAATCATCGATATACACAAAAGTATTAGTAATCCGAAGAAAAAAATCGTAGCTATCCCTGCTCCTGCTATCTATGGGCAGTTCAATGCCACTCCGGGGCAAGTACTGGCAGCGATCAAACAGATCGGTTTCGACGATGTGATCGAAGTTGCTCTCGGTGCCGAAATCACAGCTGCAAACGAAGCCAAAGAATTGGAAGAAAAAATGCAGGAAGGCCAAGCTTTTATGACCACCTCTTGTTGCCCGGCTTATACCGGTTGGGTGGACAAGCATGCTCCGATGCTGAAACCCTATGTTTCGGAAACCCGGAGCCCGATGGTCTATGCAGCCCGATACGCGAAGGAGAAATATCCGGATGCCGAAGTCGTATTCATCGGACCGTGCCTGGCCAAACGCCATGAAGCCGATTCAGTCGACGAAGTGGATTATGTGATGAGCTTCGAAGAGCTGGGTGCTTTTATGGTAGCTTATGACATAGATGTAGCCAATTGCAGCGAGAAAGAGCTCAACCACGAAGTGACGAAGTACGGCCGTGGATTTGCTCAGGCCGGCGGAGTACAGGCAGCTGTTGTCAATGCCATCGGCGACAAATATTCCAATATTCATATCGAAGGGTTGGATAAGAAAAATCAAGCCCTATTGAAGAGTATGGCTAAAAAACCCGACGCTCAATTCGTCGAAGTAATGGCCTGCGACGGAGGTTGTATCAACGGCCCCTGTTCATTAGCTCCCCTCACCTTAGCCAAACGACAAATCAAAAAAGTACTGGAATAACCAAAAGAGCAATTGGTTTGTCAAATCGATGTCCCCTGTAACGCCTTTTTACGGCCGCAGGGGGCATCGATCTTATAATTAGTACCGTTTTCAGTGACAACGGTTAACTTCTGAAATTTTTGTACCCCTTGAAACCTAAAAAAATAAAACTAGATATGGTACACCTAGAAACTAAGAAAGATTTCAGTTTGAGCACATTTACCTATTTCTTTACCTAAAATATTAGAATGACTCTCCGCCCCGATCACATATACAAATCCCGTTCCCCGGAAGCAATTCGCTTATAATAATTCAGGAAAGTCGGCAATAATTTCTTATCTGTAAAGAAAGACATTCCCTCGATTTCCCGCAGCTCTTTTTCGATCAGTTGCTCGCCGATCCGACGGGTTTCTGCCGAAGCATAATCATTCAGGTATTCACGGAAAGTCAGTACGGCATTCAGCTTACAGAATTTACCTTCCACTCCTTTTTCCAGCAAGTTCATGATCTTATCCCCGGTACGTCCGCAACGGTAGCCGGCAGTACAGAAAGAAGTGATGTAACCGTCTCCGGCCAACTCGCGGATCACTTCGTCCAAACTGCGTTCGTCGCCTAGCATAAACTGAACCTTATCGGGATTTTCTTCCTGCACCTTTTTCTCGGAATAGGCTCCGATTCCGATTTTCGAAGAAGCATCCGTCTGTGTGCAACCATAATTGATAATTTCACGCCGTAATTCAGCACGCTCCCGGGCCGTGACAATCAAGCCTGTATAAGGCACGGCCAGACGCAACACCGTCACCAGCCGGCGGAAAGCATCGTCCCTGACCAAATAAGGCGAATTTTCGCTCACAAACGATCCCAAAGCAGGCTGCATACGCGGAAAGGAAATGGTGTGCGGTCCGATACCGAACTGTCTTTCCAGGTCGTGAGCATGATGAACTAACCCCATCACCTCAAAACGCCAGTCGTACAAACCGAACAGAGCCCCGATAGCCACATCGTCTATCCCTGCATCCATTGCACGATGCATTGCGTACAAACGCCAACGGAAATTTCCTTTAATCGTATTGGCCGGATGCAACTCGGCATAACGTCCCGGATGATAAGTTTCCTGGAACACCTGATAGGTCCCGATTCCGGCACGCCATAGTTTCCGCAGATTCTCTATACTCATCGGCGCCGCATTGATATTGATGCGACGGATATTATTAAAGCCACTCCCGGTAGGAGTCACCCGTTTGGTTGCATAAATCGTCGCCATACTATCGGCAATATAGTCGGCATCACTTTGGGGATGCTCACCATATACGGCAATCAAACGTTTATGTCCTTCGTCGATCACAGCCTCCGTCTCCCGTCTCACCTCTTCCATAGTCAATACATGCCGTTTTTCAGCACAGTTATCACTTCGGAACCCACAATAGACACAACTATTTACGCAGAGGTTGGAACAATATAACGGAGCGAAAAAGACGATCCGGTTGTCATATACTTTCTTTTTTACCTGCAATGCGGCTTCACGCATTTCTTCCAACAGTCCCGGATCTTCTACATTCAACAATACAGCTGTTTCTTCCGGAGATAATAACTTTATATCCAGAGATTTCTGTAAAATATCCCGCACTTGCTGTTTATCCGGCTGACGGTATTTTTCAAGATTGCCGAAAATCGATTTTTCATCGATAAAGTCTTTTCCGTTTACCAGATATTTTTCTATTTCAGCTGGTTTAATCACCTGCTGAA
This sequence comes from Odoribacter sp. N15.MGS-14, assembly GCF_000980245.1. Classification (NCBI taxonomy): domain Bacteria; kingdom Pseudomonadati; phylum Bacteroidota; class Bacteroidia; order Bacteroidales; family Odoribacteraceae; genus Odoribacter; species Odoribacter sp. N15.MGS-14. The sequence continues at coordinate 14,496 of NZ_LARE01000054.1, read as the reverse complement.
CCCATTCTTTCACGTTCATATCGACTCATATTTCTATTATCTCACCGCCAATCCCCAGGCATCGGCAAATTGCGGATACTTCTTCCTGATCAGGAATACTTCATTCCAACAATCGGTGTGGGTATTGAAAGGGGCGGTAGTCACCCGGTACATGCCATTTTCGTTCCTCAGGATAGCACTTTCTTTAAATCCCATAAATACCAAGCGTTTTCTCAAATTTTCCGCTCTTTGTTTACTCTTGAAACTCCCGACAATCACATAATAAGCCCTGATTGAATCACTTTCGGTATCGACTACTTTCTCCTCTTTTATAGGAGCCACCGGATCGACCTCAGGAGCCACCTCTTTATAGACAGTGTCTTTTTTCACCGGAACAGGTGCAATCATCACTTCCAGCGGTTCTTCTTCGGCTGCTTTTTTCTTTTTCTTGTGGTCTTTATGTCCGAACAGTAAATTTATCCCGAAACGGGCATTAGCGGACTGTGTATTGGTATAATTGCAAGCCAATAAGTTGTCGGTTTCCAGATAAAGCTGGAACGGGCCGAGTTTTGCGGTCAGACCGGCACCGAGATTCACATAACTCCCCCGGGTAATGCTATATGAAACCGAAGCACTGACATTACGCATCAAGCGTCCGTTCACCGAAGCAGTCAGCGAAGGAATAAACATTTTATCAACTAATGAAGCCCGGAACAACCCTCCGACATAAAAGGTACGGTTCAACTGATAGGTAGCTCCTAAATACAATTTCGGGCTCACCATCGTAGTATAAGCTTTACCTCTGCTTCTCAGCTGCAAACTATCTTTCAATTGGTCTGTCAACTTCGTGAAAGCACTATCGATAGAAATATATCCCACATTGTCTTTATTCACACTATTGGAAATATCGGCCCCTTCCCAGGTAAACCGGGCATCCTGATAAAAATTATACCGAAAATCCTTATTTCCCCAATGAATAAAACCCAAATCCGTCAAACTGGCGAACAATTTAATTTTATCGTTGAATTGATATTCACCTCCCAAATCGATAGCAAAACCGGGATTTTTAGTATTCAGAAAATCCGCAACCCCGATGTCGTCGGTATTAAAGTCGAAATCGTCCCAATCGATCGGCTTGTTGGGTTCAAACGGCAAACCTGTCTGTTCGTTACGAATATTCACCGGAGCAGTGATCCTGATATTCTGCCGGGAATGTATCTTCATCGTTCCATCTTTCTCTGTCACCACATCCAATTCAGAATCCGTCATATGAGCATTCGCAATACCTGCAAGATATTTCAAACGCCCTCCGACGGTAAGCTTACTGTTCACCTGTTTCGACAAACCTAAAGCCACTTCGATATAGGAATTCAGATTGACCCCCAGCTTCCCGAAATCCATAGAGGGATGGTCCGTATTACCATATTTCAGGAAAGTGAACAAATCCTTGTTATAACGAAATAAGAAATCATTTTTCTGAGTGATATCCAAAGTCCCATACCAACTTTTAGCTTTCACACCGATGGAAAGAATAGAATTTTCATTATTAAAAGCGATGTAATTCCGTTTATGCAATGATTTATAAAACTTATTCACATCCATATAAACCGAATCGTCCCGTTTGAACAACAGATCCTCGACGGTAAACGAAGAGTTCAGATAATTCACGGAAACGCCACTGAGCCCCGGCAGACCGATAAAGACTTTATACTCCGGCTGATAAGCAGGATTTAACCGAAATTGCTGCGGAAGATTTGATAAGAAATAAGATGTATTGTTCCCATCCTGAGCTTTAACAACACTACCTAATGAAAGGATTGCCCACGCAATCAGCAAAATACGCTTCATACACTTATAATAATTTCAATCACCAATTAATCACAGATTTGACAGTGTAAATGTATGTTAAATAAACAAGATATTCAATAAATCCTCCCAATTATATTTTATAAATTTTAATCTTTTTCTCCGCTCCTTCTTTTTCCGCTTCAAATATCGTATCCCAGCTCCAGCCTAGCCACATCGCTCATCCGGTCGGGCGTCCATGCCGGCTCGAAAACCAGGTTTACGGTAGCACTTTCTATACCTTCGACTTCCATTACCACATCATGCACTTGCTGCACGATCTCATCGGCGATCGGGCATCCGGGAGCCGTGAGGGTCATGTGAATGATCACTTCGGAAGGCTTTGGAAATTCTATATCGTATATCAACCCCAATTCCCAGATATTCACCGGAATCTCCGGATCATAAACCGTGCTCAATTTCTCAATAATCAGATCCCTTGTTATACTGGCAGTCATATCCATCCGTCTTTAATCGTTTAAAATTTCTTACTTCGTATTTTGCGAAGCTGCCTCAGCAGCAATTGCATAGAATTTGATCTGTTTCACCATCGCAAGCAGGCCATTGGAACGGGTAGGCGACAAATGCTGGGTCAATCCGATCTCATCGATAAAATGCAGGTCGGCTTTAGCGATATCCGCCGGCTTCTGGCCGGAAAAGACCCGGATCAACAATCCGGCGATGCCTTTGGTGATAATTGCATCGCTGTCAGCTGTAAAATACAAAAGGCCATCCCGCATATCAGCATGAAACCACACCCTCGACTGGCATCCCTTAATCAGATTTTCTTCGGTCTTATGTGCTTCATCCATCCCTTCCAGACCCGATCCCAACTCGATCAGATAAGCATATTTATCCATCCAATCATCATATATAGAAAATTCATCTATAATTTCCTGTTCTTTTTCCTCGATTGTCATTTTTATCAATTTTTATCCTATCCTTTACAAAAATATAAATATCAGGCCAACTTAAACATTTTAGCCACCCGGTGTAATCCTTCGCAAAACAGATCGATTTCTTCAGAGGTATTGTACATACCGATCGAAGCCCTTACCATACCCGTTACCCCATAATGTTGCATGACCGGTTCGGCACAGAGCTGTCCCGTACGAACAGCGATCCCCATTTTATCTAACAATATGCCTGTATCGGAATGATGTATTTCTCCCAATGCAAAAGACAGGACGGAAGATTTCCGTATAGCTTCGCCAAAAATCCGCATAGCAGGAACCTGCCGCATCCGCTCCATCGCATAGTCCAACAACTGCTGTTCGTAAACAGCGATCTCTGGCAAACCGAGGGATTCTACATAACGAATGGCTTCTCCCAAGCCGATCACCCCGATAAAATCGGGAGTTCCCGCTTCGAATTTAAAAGGAAGCTCGTTATAAGTCGTCTTTTCGAAATGTACTTCTTTGATCATCTCTCCCCCACCTTGCCAGGGAGGCATCCGATTCAGCAAATCCTCCTTACCGTACAACACTCCGACTCCTGTAGGACCATATAACTTATGTCCTGAAAATACAAAAAAATCACAGTCGAGCGCCTGCACATCTATCGGTATATGCTGAACAGCTTGTGCGCCGTCGACCAACACTTTTGCACCGATCCGATGAGCCCGGCCGATCAGCTCTTTTACCGGATTTACCGTCCCCAACACATTCGAAACGTAAGCGACTCCAACTAATTTCACCCGCGGAGTCAATAAAGTATCCAGTTGTGACAGATCAAGCTCCCCTTTATCGTTAAACGGAAGTACTTTCAATACCGCTCCTTTCCGTTCACAGAGCATCTGCCAGGGAACAATATTGGCATGATGCTCCATTTCAGTTACCAGGATTTCGTCACCTTCCCGGATAAAAGCTTCTCCGAAAGAAAAAGCCACCAGGTTGATGCTTTCCGTGGTACCCCGGGTAAAAATAATTTCTTTATCCGAACCGGCATGAATGAATTTCCGGACAATTTCGCGGGCTTCCTCATTGGCATCGGTACATTTATTACTCAAAAAATGGACTCCCCGATGTACATTCGAGTTGTACTTCAGGTAATATTCGTTCATTTTTTCAATGACTTGCAACGGCCGCTGAGTCGTCGCCCCATTATCCAGGTATACCAAGCGTTTTCCGTATACCTGTTCTTCCAATATCGGGAAATCTTTCCGGACTTTTGCAACGTCGAACATATCCGATTATTTTTTACATTGCATAATGCAATTATAACATTTCGATAATTCACCCCTCAGCCGCTTATCGATCAAATCATCGATTTTCACCCGCAGGGGTTCGAGTTTTACCCGCCGGATAATGTCGTGAGCAAACCCGAACATCATCATCATCCGGGCTTCTTCCGGACTGATTCCCCGTGAACGCAGATAGAACATAGCTTCTTCATCGATCTGTCCGACCGTCGCTCCATGGCTACATTTCACATCATCGGCATCGATGATCAGCTGGGGTTTGGCATTTATCCGGGCGGTATCTGTCAGCAATAAGTTGTTATTGGCCTGATAAGCTTCGGTCTTCTGTGCATCCGGCCGCACACGGATACATCCGCTGAAATTTGCCAGTGCAGCATCATCCAGAACACCCTTGAAATGTTCGTTACTCGTACAATGCGGAGCAATATGATCGATGTAAGAAAAGTTGTCGACAATCTGTTTTTTATCCTGGATATACATCCCGTACAAATGACATTCTCCCCCTTCTTCATTCAAAGCGACATACATATTGTTCCGGATAGTACCCCCGTACAAGGTCACCAGATTACTTTCAAAAGTGGAATTACGGTGTTCTGAGACAAATAAAGAATTGATCTGGGAAGCCCTGAGATGTTGATTCTGTACCTGATAATATTCCATATGGGCATTGGGGCCCAAATATACTTCGGTCGTATTGTTGATTAAAAAATCATGCTCTGAAAGCGTGTGATCGCAAACCAGTACAGTCGCTCTGGCATTTTTCCCCAGTACGATCAGGTTACGTTGGAATCCCATCAGATCGGCCTTCGCCCTTAAGAGATTGATAATCTGCAAAGGGCGTTCTAAAACGACATCGTCAGGGACATAAACAAATACACCGTCCTGTGCAAATGCCGTATTCAGCGCCACTAAGCCATCCCGGTGAGCGACAGGCGCATAGTGGTTATAATGTTTAGCAAACAGATCAGGGTATTTCACACTCGCTTCCTGCAAACCACAGATAACCACTTCCTCCGGTATTTCGGCTACCGGATTCCCATCGAACCACCAACCGTTCACGGTCAATACGGGAGTGGTAACCAAATCCGTAACAGCACAGCGGAAAGTTTCGTTCATATCCACCTCCTGCCGGATATATTTCAACACGACGTTATAATCTTTGCCGAATAAGGGCAGCAGATTCAGATAAATATAATCTTCCTGTTTATTCGGGATTCCTCCCAAATCGACAAATTTACGGAATGCTTCCTCCCGGCAACCGTTCATTACCGCGCTGTTTCCTGCATCGAGCAGGGCCCGGCCTTCTCTGAACAAAGTTGCCAAATCGGTATTTATTTTTTCAAAATCGTTCATATCCGACTACTTACCTTTTACTTCTTCCTTGATCCAATCATATCCCTTCTCTTCCAGTTCGGCTACCAGCTCTTTGCCGGCGGTTTTCACAATACGGCCGTCATACAATACATGTACCACATCGGGTACGATATAGTCCAGCAAACGCTGGTAGTGGGTAATGACAATCGTGGCATTCTCCGGCTTTTTCAGTTTGTTCACGCCATTGGCCACCGTTCGTAACGCATCGATATCCAAACCGGAATCCGTTTCATCCAGAATAGCTAATTTCGGTTCGAGAACTGCCATCTGAAAGATTTCGTTTTTCTTCTTTTCTCCCCCGGAAAAACCTTCATTCAGGGAACGGTTCAGCAACTTATTGTCGATCCCGACCAATTCCATTTTCTGGCGGATCATCTTTAAGAAATCCCCGGCCGGATAAGGAGGCTGTCCATGGTATTTACGAATCTCGTTTACTGCCGTCTTCAAAAAATTCACCGTACTCACTCCCGGAATTTCTACCGGATACTGAAAACTAAGGAAAATTCCTTCCCGGGCCCGGTCTTCTGCCGGCATCTCCAGCAGATTTTTACCATTGAATTCCACTTCTCCCTGGGTAACCTCAAAACGTTCACGACCGGTAAGCACAGCAGAAAGCGTACTCTTTCCGGCACCGTTCGGTCCCATGATTGCATGAACTTCTCCGGCTTTGATTTCCAAATCAATGCCTTTCAATATTTCTTTGCCATCTACCGAGGCATGTAAGTTTTTTATCTTTAACATAATCTCACTTCTTTCAGAATGAATTTACTTTTTTTATTCTTCTCCCTTTTACTTGTTACCTTCTCCTTTTTAGGCTCCAGCCTTTAGCTTTTTGCTTTTTAGCTTTTTTACCCCACACTTCCCTCCAAACTGATCTGCAACAGCTTTTGTGCTTCCACCGCAAACTCCATCGGCATTTTATTGAGGACATCACCGGCATAACCTTTGATAATCAAGCCCACAGCATCCTCGGTCGAAATTCCCCGCTGGTTGCAATAAAAAATCTGGTCTTCGCCGATTTTAGAGGTTGTCGCCTCATGTTCTACCTGAGCCGTCGAATTCTCGATTTCCAGGTAAGGGAACGTATGTGCCCCACATTTGTCCCCCAGCAATAAAGAATCGCACTGAGAATAATTACGGGCATTTTGGCAGCTCTTCACCACTTTTACTTTTCCCCGGTAAGAGTTACTGCTGAACCCGGCGGAGATACCTTTAGAAACGATCCGGCTACGGGTATTGTTACCGATATGAATCATCTTTGTACCGGTATCCGCCTGCTGATAATTATTGGTAACCGCTACAGAATAAAACTCACTTACCGAGCCATCTCCTTTTAAAATAGTGCTGGGATATTTCCAGGTAATAGCCGAACCGGTTTCTACCTGAGCCCAGATCAAACGGGCATTTTCGCCCCGGCAAATTCCTCTTTTAGTAACGAAATTATAAATTCCGCCTTTCCCGTCCTTATCCCCGGGATACCAATTCTGTACCGTACTGTATTTCACTTCTGCATTTTTCTCGACAACGATTTCCACAATCGCTGCATGCAACTGATTTTCATCGCGTTGAGGAGCGGTACAACCTTCCAGATAACTCACATAAGCCTCATCTTCAGCAACAATCAGTGTACGTTCGAACTGTCCTGTATTCCGGGCATTGATCCGGAAATAAGTAGACAATTCCATCGGACAACGTACCCCTTTAGGAATATAGACAAACGAACCATCGCTGAATACGGCCGAATTCAAAGCAGCAAAATAATTATCATGATAAGGCACGACAGTCCCTAAATATTTCCGTACTAAATCGGGATGATTTTTTACCGCTTCTGAAAAAGAACAGAAGATCACTCCGCGTTCAGCCAGCGTATCTTTAAAGGTAGTCTTTACAGAAACACTGTCCATCACAGCATCAACCGCCACTCCGGACAGGGCCATTTGTTCGCTCAAAGGAATCCCCAGCTTATCGAAAGTAGCCTTCAATTCCGGATCGACCTCTTCCCAACTCTTCGTCTCCTTCTGTTTCGGAGCTGCATAATATACGATATCCTGATAATTGATCTCAGGAATATCCAGTTGAGCCCAACGGGGCATCTTCATCGTCAACCAATGCCGGTAAGCTTTCAACCGAAATTCCAGCATCCAATCCGGTTCCTCCTTCTTGGCGGATATGATCCGGATCACCTCTTCGTTCAAACCTTTACCTATCGTATCGGTTTCGACATTCGTCACAAACCCATACTTATATTCACTTCCGGTAACTTCTTCTATAATATTGTCCATAAAACCTATTGAAACTTGAAAATTGCAACCTGAACCTAAATTCAAAGCCAATCTTACGATTATAATCACAAAAGTAAGAAATTTATTTAACACACATCCAGAGTCAAAGAACCAAAAGTTAAAAAAGTCTGTCCGACCGTAGAATAAAATCCGGAGGATGGTTGATCTGTCTGTTAATTTACACTATTTTTGCAGAAGATAAGCTGTACCTCGGCATAACTTTCAAGCAAGCTTGAAGATTCTGCTCCCGGTTTGCATTATCTTTGCCCGTATAAACAGATCATCAACAAACATACGTTCAATTTTACCATGTCCAATTATACAGAACTTTCTACATTAGGAGAATTTGGTTTGATCGACCACCTGACAAAAACGATTCGATTACAGAATCCCTCTACCCTGAAAGGGATTGGAGACGACGCAGCCGTCCTGGATTATGGCAATAAAAAAATCCTCGTCAGTACAGACATGCTGATCCAAGGTATTCATTTCGATCTGACTTATACCCCCCTTAAACATTTGGGATATAAATCGGTATCCGTCAATGCCAGCGATATCTATGCGATGAACGGCATTCCGAAACAGATCACGCTCTCCCTCGCTGTCTCGAACCATTTTTCTGTCGAAGGGCTGGAAGAGTTTTATGCCGGCCTATATCTGGCCTGTGAAAAGTACGGGATCGACCTGGTCGGAGGCGATACGACTTCTTCTAAAACCGGCATGTGCATCAGCATCACGGTATTGGGAGAAGCCGATGAACAGGATATCGTCTATCGGAATACAGCCAAAGAGAATCAACTGATCTGCGTCAGCGGAGACCTGGGAGCAGCCTATATGGGATTACAATTGCTGGAAAGAGAAAAATTAGTTTTTCAGGGAGACGAAAATGCCCAACCCGATTTCGCCGGTTATGAATATATCCTGGAACGCCAACTGAAACCGGAAGCCCGTAAAGATATCGTTCAACAGTTTAAAGAAAAAAATATCCTTCCGACGGCCATGATCGATATCTCGGATGGGCTGGCTTCGGAAATCATGCACATTTGCAAAGATTCCGGGATCGGTTGTAACATTTATGAAGAAAAAATACCGATCGATTACCAAACGTTCAAAATGGCGGAAGAGCTCAATATGAATGCTACGGTATGCGCCTTATCCGGAGGAGAAGACTATGAACTCTTGTTCACCGCTCCTTTAGAGCATTACGACCTGCTGACCGCTATGCCGGGAATCAGCGTGATCGGCCATACCTGCAAAGCCTCTGAAGGATGTTATATGACTACCCGCGACGGGAATACTTTCGAATTAAAAGCCCAGGGATGGCAGAATTTTTCTTCAACAACGGCTGCCGGGGAAAGTGAAAATAAAAAAGCAAAGGAGGACAGATGAGCAGAGATTTAGAAGATGTTTTACGGGAAATCGGGGAACTGAGTAATATACATGCAGACCGTAAAAAACTGCGGGCCAACTTGCTGGAGATCAGAGACCACCGTCTGGCTTATTACAATCAAAGCAACGAAAAGGAGTTGCAGGCCGAATTTTCAGATGCCCTGTTTAAAATTCTTTTACTGGAATTAGATGAAGAAGAAGAAGAAAGCATCGAGATAGCAGAACTGGCTTATCTGGGCTTGGGGCATATTTTCAGACGACCGGAATTACCGACCCCCGAGCTTTATAAACGCAGGTTATTGCTTTTGCATTATTTCTGTGATTATTTTACCGATTCCATCATCGAAGTATTTCTCTCCAAATATCGGGAGGACAACATATTACAGGCGAGAAGTCTGGCTATCGAATGTCTGGAGAAGATGCAGTTGTCGGATATGTTTTATCTGGAAGAAAATGCAACCGATTTTATCGACGGAGATGAACAACTATCGGACGCTTGCAACGGTATCGAAACAGATCCGCGTTTATCTGAGGAGGAAAAAGCCAATGCAGCCTTACTACACAAGGTTTTATACGCTTACCTGAAAGCCAAATACAAAAACTGAGAGCTTTGAGCTCTCAGTACCCTTCTCAATTAATGATTCGGATTAAATCTCCTTTCGCCACCCCGGGGAGAAAATGAACGATGACCTCTGTTTTCACCTTCTTCTCTCGGACGAGCTTTTTTCACTACTATCTTTCTTCCTTGAAATTCCGACTCGTTAAGAGCATTAATAGCATTCATTCCTTCGGTTTCATCCTCCATTTCAACGAAACCAAAACACTTTGAATTGCCGGTTTCCTTGTCCATAATTACTTTTGCTGAAGAAACAGTACCGAATTCTCCAAAGAGAGTTGCGAGATCGTCACCTGTTGTGGCGGAACTCATTTTTGCTACAAAAATATTCACAATAAAAAATATTAAAAAAATGATTAAACATATAGAAGGGTACGTAGAGCTATATTTTTAGTTACAAAAACACAAAACTAAGATTCTTCTATCGACACAAATATAAAGTAAATTATTAATACTCAGAAAAAAAATCTCCCGATAATTTACAACAATAAAAATATTTTCATTTTTTCTTTGCATTTTATTTGCACATTCCAACAAAAGCTCTACCTTTGCACACGCAATGAAACGCTGGTGGCATAGCTCAGTCGGTAGAGCAAAGGACTGAAAATCCTTGTGTCCCTGGTTCGATTCCAGGTGCTACCACTTCCCGATAAGCAGTTACATAAGTAGCTGCTTATTTTTATATTCCCCCCGTTCATGGAGCAATCGAAATCCGATAGTCAAGCATAACCGGATTACTATCGCTTGTAATACCAACCGATAGAGACCACAGCCGACACGATGCACACTCATTTACGGTAAAAGTAAGTTCTGTAGCTCCCCGATCGAATCTACCACATAATCCGCCCCAGCAGTTTCCAGTTCTTCCCGGGAGCCATATCCATATACACACCCAACCGAACTCACTCCCGCATGCTTCGCCCCGAGTATGTCGAATTTACGGTCACCGACCATAATTACTTCGGAAAGAGATACAACCTCATTAGTCTTCAGTACATAATTGATCACCTCTTCTTTAGTCGAGCGTACTCCGTCCAAAGTAGCCCCTCCGACAAAGGAAAAATAAGCGGCAAGCTGAAAATGATCCAATATTTTCCGGGCGAATACTTCCGGCTTAGAAGTAGCCACCATCATGGTCTTTCCCGCCTGACACAAACGATCCAACAACTCAGGAATCCCCGGATATACCTCGTTTTCAAGCCAGCCCACAGTCGCAAAACGTTCTCTATACTTCAAGATCGCTTCTTGCGCCTGAGCTTCGGATAAACAATAGAATTCCTGAAATGAATCCAACAAAGGCGGTCCGATAAAAGGACACAACTCCTGCAAATCCTTCACCTCAATCCCCAAATGCCGTAAAGCATACTGCACACAGGTGGTAATTCCTATCATCGGATCGGTCAGCGTCCCATCTAAATCCCATAAAATATATTTACAATTTTTTTCCATTATTCCTCTTTTAAATTCGAAAGTTTACCTGCCTCAACGTTACTTCGTTCCTGATCAGTGCCGCCTTTCAGATTTCTGATTAGCGAACCTTCAGTTCTGATGGGGGGAATTTTATCCGGAACATAGTTCCGCCGATCAAGGTAATGCTAATCCGAATCCGATGGATAATACCATAATTCAGCTTTTTCTACAAAGATAATCTTAAAATAGCAAATGACAAGTCCGGCAGACTTTCAGCGATCGAAAATCTACCGGACTACAATCCTCCCCTCCAGCCTGTCAATTGATCACAAACGCTCTTCCAGCCATTCTACCAACTGATGTTTATCTTTTGCCTGTCCGATGATCTTTCCGTCAGGCCCGATCAAAATCAAAGTAGGCAAATAAGGTGCGGCATACATCGTGATCACCCTGGCCGGTTTGTATGGCTCAGGGAATTCATCGATTACCTGTTTCCATGGCAATTGATCCTGTTCCAAGGCTTTCAGCCAGTCCTCCCTGCGGCTGTCGTTGGTCACTCCCAGAATCTCGAACCCTTTATCCTTAAAGCGGGCATAAATCTTTTTCATTTCGGGGAACGAAGCCCGGCAAGGGCGACACCACGAAGCCCAAAAATCCAGCAACACGTATTTACCCCGCAAATCCGACAAAGCCAGCCGGCTTCCATCCGGCGTCTCCAGCGAAAAATCGGGAGCCGGTTGCCCCGGCCGTACCCGCTCGCGGATAGCAATCTCCTCGCGCACCTCTGCCGCCATAGGACTATTCTGCACTTTAGGATCCAAAACGGAAAATACTTCCTTCAACTCTTCCAACGTCATATCGTTCCACATCATCCGCAGATTCAAAACGGACGACTCCACCGTGCGGTTTCCCCGTATAAGCTCCAACTGCCGTTGGCGTACAGCTTCGGAAAAGCGTTCGGACAAAGGCTCCGTTTCGTCCTGCAATTTATAATAGGCTTCGGTATCCGTATTCCTCAATCCGGCCATTTTCTGTTGTGCCTCGGCATATTCCTTGTGCTCCGGGGCTTTTAACATCTGCCCGTATACTCCGGCGATCTTCTCATACACTTCCTGGTTCAAACTCCCTTCCACCGTTTGTCCGCCGATCGAACGGTAGCCATACCGTTCGATCACATCTTTCCAGGCAGCCATCACCCGGATCGGGGAATTTTCTGCAATAAATCCCAGACTTGCCGGCTGATCGCTATCAGGACACACCTTTACAGTGACGGAAACCGGGGATTCCAAACGCCCTTCGAACACGAATTTTCCATTCCGCATATTCACCGTATCTCCCATCGTCGGTTCCTCGAAACCTGCCGACTGTAACAATATGGCTTTTCCGTCACCAGCCCCTTCAATGTTGCCGGTAATCCGGTAACCGTCTGCCGGGGCTGTGCAAGCAGCCACCCCAAAAAGGATACCCCCTATTATCATTTGTGTTTTCATACCATAATTTTTTATTTATTTCAATACATTTTTTTTCTCTGTCGGAGTCATGCAAATCATATGTTTCAAATCTTCCATCCTAGCCGCATGATTTTTCATCGTTTCCACGTTCAGGGCATAAGCCCGGCGGGTAGCCGAAAAAGCACGAAGCGTAATATCATGCCGGGTGATAATGCGGTCGTTATATTTGCGGGCGACCGGCGTTTGGCCGGCAAAACCGGCAATATACACCACAGCATTGGCAAACACATCCCGGGCCTCATCCGTCATATCGTCGGACAAAGCAGCAAATCCCCAGTGGAGAAAGTTACCATGTCTTCCGATCGCCACAGCATCCCATGTCTTAGCCGAAACGCCACCGGAAATTATCTCAGCTTCAGGCGAATCCTCGAAACCACCGGGCCGCGATACCATGCCGACACGGAGCTCCGCTTCGACATATACCCTTCTTTCTGCACCCGCCACATCGGTAAAGAATCGGGAGCTATGGTATCGTCGATATAAGGCAGCGTCCGCATCGGTTTCTTCACCATCGGACGGTCGAAGTCGGGAGGCAAATAACCGGTTTTTTCATACCGGGTCAGGCGGCCTGAACTATCCCTTTCCATAATGCCCGGCAGGATAGGAGCCGGCCGACCGTCCATCACCGTTACATCATAATTGTCCGACAATTCCGGACGGTAGGCTTGGGCCCGGATCACCGTCACCTGCCGGAAATAGCGTTTCAACATCTTGTCAAAGGAAGCCATACGTTTCGCACTGCTTTGTGCCAACACCGCCGAATCGGGACGGTTACCGACATAATCGACATCCGGCGAACCGCCGACATACAACACTTTCAGGTTACTTTTACGGATCCCGGCCTGTAAACCTCCGGACAGGCACAAACAAAGCACTATACAAATGATTGTTTTTATTTTCTTTGTATTTAATTCCCGAATACTTCCTTCAATTTTTCATCCATTTTTTCGTGAGATTCTCCACCTCCCCCATAACGTCCGACAATGATACCCTCGCGGTCGATCAGAATTTTTGTCGGCAAGGAATGAATACCATACTTTTCACTGATATCCTGCGAACGGTCGAACTCGTTACCCACCTGTTTCAATCCGCGCAATACATGCCGGAACATGCCAATATCGTCTTTTTCTACAGCTGCCCGCCATTTTTCTTCGTTCGAATCGTCGTCGGACACACACACCACTTCCAGGCCCTGATCTTTATACTTTCTATACAATTCTTTCAAATGGGGATTACTTTTCCGACAGGGAACACACCAACTGGCCCAGAAATCGATAATGACATATTTCCCTTTCAGGTCGTTCAGATCGAACATTTCACCATGGATATCGGCTTTGGCAAACCTGGCGGCCGGACTGCCCGGCGATCCCATCCGCAGCTTCCGGATTTCGGCCCGGATTTCCGCAGCCAGCCGGCTCTTTTTCACCCGTTCGCCCAACCGATCGTATGCAGCCTGTGCCTCTCCATAACTCATCGAGCTGGTCTTATACCTCAGTATCTGAGCCGTAACGTATGAATCGGGATGAGTAGCCATAAATTCCTCGTCGATTTTACCCATCCGTTCATGATAAGGCTCCCAGCCATCACGCATCTCCGCTGCTTTTTCATGATCTTTCTCGGCATAATATGCCTGGATCAACGGCTGCAACTCTTTCATTATGGGTTCTTTCTGCTGCTCCAGCTCCTTCGCCTCCTTATCGGTCGCCGAGCCTTCCAACATATAATTTTTCAGATCACCCTTCACCAAAGCGATCTTCATGGCGCCAGGTTCGATCCAAAAGTTTGTCACATTCGGGTCATCCATACCCATCCGCCCTCCTCCCAAGCAAAGAGAAGCTGTCGTCGGCTCCGTTATCCCTCCCCGGAAACTGAATTTTCCCTCTTTCACCG
>NZ_LARE01000147.1:0-1471 GCF_000980245.1 Odoribacter sp. N15.MGS-14 | reverse complement strand
GAGAGACTGCCGTCGTAAGATGTGAGGAAGGTGGGGATGACGTCAAATCAGCACGGCCCTTACGTCCGGGGCTACACACGTGTTACAATGGGGGGTACAGAAGGCAGCTACCTGGTGACAGGATGCTAATCCCAAAAACCTCTCTCAGTTCGGATCGAAGTCTGCAACCCGACTTCGTGAAGCTGGATTCGCTAGTAATCGCGCATCAGCCATGGCGCGGTGAATACGTTCCCGGGCCTTGTACACACCGCCCGTCAAGCCATGAAAGCCGGGGGTACCTGAAGTACGTAACCGCAAGGAGCGTCCTAGGGTAAAACTGGTAATTGGGGCTAAGTCGTAACAAGGTAGCCGTACCGGAAGGTGCGGCTGGAACACCTCCTTTCTGGAGCGATGTCGTAAGACGATGCAATTCTACATGAATAATGTAAAACGGCCATCGTTAAAAATAATGACTTTAAAGGTTCTGTTTTTTGTACTACTGGTACTTGTTTATTTATAATATATAGATCAACCATCTATAGAAGTATAGATAGAGATAAACAAGAGAAAAAAGAAGCCGAGTCTAACATCAGGTAGACAAGGTTGAACTAGTCCTATAGCTCAGTTGGTTAGAGCGCTACACTGATAATGTAGAGGTCGGCAGTTCAACTCTGCCTGGGACTACTCCGAACAAAAATTGTCGTTGTCAATTCATTATTGCAATGTTCAATTACTCTTGGGGGATTAGCTCAGCTGGCTAGAGCATCTGCCTTGCACGCAGAGGGTCAACGGTTCGAATCCGTTATTCTCCACAGTCTCTGAAAAGAGAAACGATCTTTGACATGATGTACAAAAAGTAAAATTTAGTAAAGAGCTAAAAGTATATATCGAACCGTACGTTTTAAGTACAACACTATTAAGTACTTTGGGTTAATACCTGATACTTAATACCTGATACTTAAAAGTAAGTTTGAAAGAAAGTAAGCAAGGGCGCATGGCGGATGCCTTGGCTCTCGGAGGCGATGAAGGACGTGATAAGCTGCGATAAGCTCTGGGTAGGTGCAAATAACCTTTGATCCAGAGATTTCCGAATGGGACAACCCGGCATTCTGAAGGAATGTCATCCATCTTTGATGGAAGCTAACGCAGGGAACTGAAACATCTTAGTACCTGTAGGAAAAGAAAATAATAATGATTCCCCTAGTAGTGGCGAGCGAACGGGGAATAGCCCAAACCACCCATGTTACGGCATGTGTGGGGTTGTAGGACCACGATGTCGCAAGACATTTGATGAGTAGAATCCTCTGGAAAGTTGAACCATAGACGGTGATAGTCCGGTATACGAAGTCAAATTAAGCGTAGTGGTATCCTGAGTAGCGCGGGACACGAGAAATCTTGCGTGAATCTGCCGGGACCATCCGGTAAGGCTAAATACTCCCGAGAGACCGATAGCGAACCAGTACTGTGAAGGAAAGGTGAAAAGCACTTCGAA
>NZ_LARE01000053.1:0-22382 GCF_000980245.1 Odoribacter sp. N15.MGS-14 | reverse complement strand
CAAAACAAGGTCGTATTATTGATTCCTAACAATTTTTTGATAGCCGCTTCTTTGGCCCGATTCGTAGTCTGAGCAATGGAAAGGTTATTGTAGTTTATTAAAGCCAATATCAAAATCAATAAAGCGATTACGGACAATCCCACCAGGGTTGTTTTGCTGTTTCCCTGTGTTTTGCTATTAGATGTCTTTCCTCCCCAATATACCGCACTCAATGGTTCAAAATCCAGTTTACTACTAAAACCATCACGATATTTCCAGTAAGTACTCTTAAAATCCCGCAGGATAATGTCCTTTTTTGAAACGATATCCGTACCCGGATAAGTCAGGAGATATAATCCGAAAGAACTATTACCGTTTTCTTCCAATATCCGTGGCATTTCCCAAATATCTGCCAATAGATCGAAACGGACAAATCCTTCTGTAACCCCAAAATGAGTATTATAAGGAAGATCTTCCATAACGCCTGTAACGATCAGCCGATGTTTACCGTTGATAACAATTTCTTTTCCCAGAATATCCTCAGAACCATAAACTTTATGGGCAAAAGAACGCGTCAGTACAATATTATTCTTATCGAGTAACACAGTAGCAGGATCGCCTTTAATCAAGGGAAAGGAGAACATCCGGAAAAATGAAGAATCGATCAGAGCTGTTTGCATCAGGATTTTTTCCTGATGAGGAATTTCTACCATATAGTTCTGATTATAATATCTTGTATAACATTCGATCTCAGGATATTTACTTTGCAGTTCGCTACCAATCACAGCCCCCCAATACGATCCCTCTTCATCGACCACCCGATAAATCCGGTCTTTATTTTGATGAAATTGGTCTACCGATAGTTCCTGACGAATATAAACACTCAACACCAGTACAAAAGTCAATGCGATAGCAAATCCCAAAACCGTAATAGCAAAATAAAGCTTATTGTGAATCAGGTTACGTACAAATAATTTAATATCGATCATAGGAATATGGATTTTACCCTAGATCCACAATCGACATGCCAATTTAACTAATAAATTTATATTCAGATATTTATCAAATAAACAGCACCTTAAATCTGTCAAAAAAACAGACAATACTTGTATAATTTATTGACAAACGTGTTGGAAGAATTATTTCATACCCAAAACTTGACGGGCAAAATCGAAAGTTTGTTGTCTGACTTCAGGAATAGCTTTCGACGATAAACCACAGGCAATAACGTGTACGCCTGCATTCGGAAAAGCAACGGCCCGTTTCTCGTCTTTAGGAGTTCCTAATTCGTCGAACATGTTCAACGCCGCTTTAACTTCTATCGTCTCATCCTGATGATCGGAATCTTTGTAATAATAACCTAAAAAAACAGGCTGAGAGACTTTTTCAAATTCCCGTCGGTTCATTCTCATATCCAGCAGTTGCTGCAAATAAACCTGTGCTTCCAAGCGGTATTTACAATACCAGTATTTACAATCTTCACTATCTGCCGGATCATCCGAAACGGCATATTTCCCTCCATGTACGGCCCGGCTGATCTGTAATCCCCAGGGACCGCTCAACAAGGGGGCCATAGGATTTTTAATTTTAATATTCGGTGAATATAAGATCAGGGCATCCACCAGCCTGGGAAAATCGGCCGCTAACATCAAAGCTAACGTACAACCGGTGGATGTCCCCATTATAATAACTTTCTTCCCCAATTTGTGAGCGATCACCAAGGCTTCTTTAGCCGAATTGTAAAGATTAGCCGGCGTCATACCGAGCATAGCCTCCGTACCTTGCAAGCCGTGGGCCGCCAGCCGGGGAAGATAAGCATTCACTCTAAATTCTTTTACAAAATCGGATATGATCGGCTGGCCTTCGAAACGGCTGGCCGTAAATCCATGCAGATAAAGCAATACGTAGGTTGTAGGCCGAGCAACCGAATCTCCCCATAAAATGATTCCCTGATTATCGGGCTTCACCGGTAACCGAGCCTCCCTGTCCTGCACATACTCACTGATACGGTCGATTCCAACCGGTAGATCCGGTAGGTCCGTATTCAATTCCGTACGAGGTAGCCGGGGGCCCGCCCAATAGGCAATGCCTAAAACAACAAGGATCAGTAAAGGTATCATATAACGTCGCTTCATCATATCCTCTTCTACTTTTCGTTTTCCCTCACTTCTTCCAGCAACATTTCCATGGCTTTAGAGGCTGCCTTCGCTATATTCCTTTCGCGGGTAAACGAAAAAGTGAACAATTTTGCATAACTCTTCCGGGGTGTCGCTACTCCGATCCAAACCGTCCCTACCGGTTTCTCCGGCGTGCCACCTCCCGGTCCTGCTACGCCTGAGGTCGACACCGCATAATCTGCTCCGGTGATCTTTCTTACTCCTTCGGCCATCTGTAATACCACAGCCTCACTCACAGCTCCTTCCCGTTCCAAATCTGCGGCATTCACTCCCAATACATTTACTTTCACCTCATTCGCATAGGAAACTACACTTCCTTTAAAATAATCCGAACTCCCTGCAATAGAAGTGATCAAATGAGCGATGTAACCTCCTGTACAACTCTCGGCCGTGGCCATAGTGACTTTCTTATTACGCAACAGTTCGCCTAATTGTTTCTCCAGAACGTCGTCTCCCTCGGCATATCTCACGTCCTTTAATACTTCTTTCAGGCTTTCGTAACATTCATCCAGGTGTTTTACACTTTCCCCTTTCGCCGTAATACGTAATCTCACCAGTCCCGGAGAAGGAAGATAAGCCAATTTCAATCCCTCTTTTAAGGCATCTTCCCAATTTTCCAGCATTTGTGCCAATTGGGATTCTGGGACATCGTATACTTTCAGCATCCGGTATTCCAATTGTAAATGCGGATACTTCTTTTTCAATTCCGGCATCACGGAAGTATCGATCAAATGTTCCATTTCGAAGGGTACTCCCGGTAAAGAGATCAGTGACTTCCAGCCTTTTTCGAACCACATTCCCGAAGCTGTACCTTTATCATTACGTAAAATCCGGCAATTATCCGGCAATAAAGCCTGGGAGCGATTTCCTTCGTTCATAGTCAATCCTCTCCTCTTCAACATTTCTTCGAGCCGAGCGAATACTTCCTCGTTCATTTTCAACTGTGAACCGAAATATTCAGCGAGTACCTTTTTAGTAACATCGTCCTTCGTGGGTCCCAAACCTCCGGTTATGATGATCAAATCCGCCTCAGACATCGCATATTCCACCGTCTCATAAATCTCGTCCCTCTTATCCGGGATCGATAAAATCTCTGTAATCTCTACCCCCATATCGGTCAAACTCCGGGCAATATATTGCGAATTCGTGTCCAGAATTTGTCCCATTAAAATTTCATCCCCTATGGTTATAATAATCGCTTTCATCAGGTCAATATTTCATTATCTATTCAATCCTTTGTTATCATGCCTCCTGCAAACAAATTTTATACCAACCCCCAACCGATTCTTCCGTAAAATTCAGTCCGGGAATTAAATTGGTTTATAAAGTGCGTCAAGAACCTTAAGTGATGAAGGAGCACCTCTAAATGGATCCGTGTCACTTCGTTTCTGGTCAATGTCGCCTTGCAGGCTCCTGATTGGCGAACCTGCGGTTCTGAAAGGGAATTTTTTACCCGGAACGAAGTTCCACCACTCAGCGTAGCACTAACCAGAAACCGTAGCCTTTACTGATCTTTTCTGTCAAACCAGAAAAACCTGCTCATTTTTCGGTAATTCCTTTCCACTGGTCTGTACGGAAGGGAGAAGCCAGCAAACCGGCGCTATTTACGAGGTTGTCGTCATAAGGATTATTGCTCCAACCGTAACGGACAGCTACCGGATTCGGTACTTTCTCACTGAAAACAACGACTTTATTCCCATCGATGTAAGCCTTTGCCCATACAAATTTCCGATCAGCTCCGGCAATGGAAAAACCGTTGACATACCCATAACGGTTACGATCGCTGGTCGTCAATCCGTTGCCGACATTCCCGAATGTCAGGATCACTTTCTCTCCCTCCACTTTCATAGACTTATAAACGGGACCTTCTCCCAAAACAGGTTGTCCGTAAGCAACCTGCAGAGCTGCTTTCGCCAATCGTTTCCCCACCTCCTGTTTATTTTTGGGATGAATATCGAAAGCCTCACCGATATCGGTAATAACGGCTTGTCCGGTCTTCGGCAAACTCAGGGTCATATTCTGTGCTTCACGAAGTTCTGCCCAATCGCTGTCTTTCGGCTGATCTTCCACCGCCATAAAATTAGCTAATTGTACCCACAGAAAAGGGAACTCATATCCCCACTGTTGCCGCCAATCGTTTATCATAGCCGGAAACAACGTACGATATTGATAAGCTCTGCCCGCATTATTCTCTCCCTGATACCAGATCACCCCTTTTATCCCATATCCGATCAAGGGATGCACCATCCCGTTGTACAACAAGGAAGAGAAGCTATTCGGACTAATCCCACTGACTTTATACATCGAAGTCACCACCGAAGGCTTATACACCCAATCACCGGCAAGCGAATATCTCTGTCCATCGATTTCCAGGTATACTTCCTCAGCTTTACCGAGGATTCCTCCCAAGCCGCCGGTATCCGTAATGCGAACAGCAATCACATTATTTCCCCCTTTCAGGACACCTGCCGGAATTTCATAAGACCTGTTGGGCATCCAGAAATTCATTTCTCCTACTTTCACCCCATTGACATAGGTCAGGTCTTCGTCATCCACTGCCCCCAGATTTATTCTGGCTTTTTTTCCTGTCACACCCGCCGGCAAATCAATGGTTTTCCGAAACCAAACAATCCCATCTTCGTTCGCCAGTTCTGCCTCCCAGACTTTCGGCACTGCCATCGTCTTCCACCCTTTGGTTTTATAAGCCGGAACATACCATTTCTGAACCAAACCTTTGTCTTTTTTCAAGGCTTCTTTATATAACCTGATATTATCCATCGAATACCCCATCGCTTTCTCCTGCTCCTTTCCGGCATATTTTTTATAAGTGTCGTTGGTTTTAACAGCCGTCTCCCAGCTGGTCCAGGTTTCTATATCGGTACCTCCCCAGGAAGTATGAATCAATCCGACAGGCACTCCGATTTCGGGTTGCAATTCTTTACCGAAAAAGTAACCGACAGCCGTAAACAGAGGAGACGTCTGAGGATTACAGGCAGTCCATTCGCAAGGCTCCAGATCGAACTGCTCCTTCGATTGCATATTTTTCGGAACATTCAACAGACGGATATCCGGCAAAGTGGAGGCAGCAATCTCCTGCCCGGCATTTATAACATTATTCAAACCGAACTCCATATTCGATTGTCCGCTACAAACCCAAACATCTCCGATCAATATATTGGTTAAACCGATCGTCTCCTCTGCGGATTCGATCTGCATGTCGTAAGGTCCCCCGGCTTTCATAGCAGGCAATTCCACCCTCCAAATTCCATCCTTCCCGGTTTTTGCCGTTTGCACACTTCCATTCAAAGCGACGGAAATCACTTCATTCTTATCCGCTTTTCCCCACACCCGGATAGGCATATCCCTTTGCAATACCATATTGGAAGAAAAGAAGTGAGGCAGACGTACTTTTGCCTGTAAATCCATACACAGCAACAGCAAGACTCCTAATCCCAAAAGATAAATTCCTTTTTTCATACGATTTTATTAAATGTTAATAAGTAAATCCTGAGCACCGGCCTGTTTCTCTGGCAAAAGAGCAAACAATATGCCTACACCAAAAACAAATCCCAATAATTTTCCACCAACTTTTTTCATACTAAATATTACAACTGAGTGAGTTCACAATAGACCCGATCTATAACATGGGGTAAATTTAAATAATTATTTTTAAAATAACATAGCCCACGGGGGACAGGGCCCTGCGCTATCTTTTCTCTCACAAACACAGTATTTTTTATTTGCCTATTTTTTCTTATATTTGCTTTAAATTAAAAAGGAAAGGAAATCTATGCGTTATCTCGATCCTAAAGCCGATCTGACTTTCAAACATGTTTTCGGCGAGCATCCCGACCTGGTGATCAGCTTGCTGAACGCCCTGTTGCCCTTAAAACCCAGGCATGAGATCAGGGAGATAGAATACCTTCCGGCCGAACTCGTACCGGAAAATCCTTTACGCAAGAACAGTATCGTGGACGTCCGCTGCCGCGATGCAGAAGGACGTCAGTTTATCGTCGAGATGCAAATGATCTGGTCTCCGGAGTTTCGCCAACGGGTATTGTTCAATGCTTCGAAGGCCTATGTACGGCAAATCGACACCGGTCAGGAATACGAACTGTTGCAGCCGGTATATTCGCTGAATCTGGTAAATGAAGTATTCGAGCCTGAGCTCGAAGGCTTTTATCATTATTATCAGCTAGTACACATGGAACACACTGAAAAAGTGATCGAAGGCCTACACTTGATTTTCGTCGAACTGCCCAAATTCAACCCACATACCTATTCTGAGAAGAAAATGCAAGTACTCTGGCTTCGTTTCCTGACGGAAATCAATGAACATACCCGCGAAGTGCCGCCTGAGCTGTTGGCCAATCCGGAAGTAAAAAAAGCCGTGAACGCCGTAGAAGAATCTGCTTTCACCGAAGCACAGCTTTTGGGTTACGAAAAATTCTGGGATATCATCAGTGTCGAGAAAACACTATATAACAGCGCTATCCGGAAAGGAATGGCAAAAGGAATTAAAGAAGGAATGACAAAAGGCATAGAAGTTGGAAGAGCAGAAGGAATTGTGGAAGGTATAGAAAAAGAGAAGCTCGTTATAGCCCGCCAAATGAAAGTAGACGGTTTACCGTACGACACCATATCCAAATATACAGGGTTACCGGTTGAGAAAATTGAAAAAGCGTAACAATAGCTCACTGCCCTGTCCCCGTGAGCTATTGAGGTATGGTGATGGTGAACTTGCTGCCGATTCCCAATTCACTTTCCAACCGGATACTTCCTCCGTATGCACAAACTACTTTGTGGACAAAAGTCAAGCCTAATCCGAAACCGGTAGTTTTGGTCACTTGTTGATTTTTTACACGGTAGAACTGTTTGAAAATTTGCTTCTGATCTTTGGGTGCGATTCCCATACCGTTATCTTCGACGGTCAGCACATAATTGTCACCGATAGTATAAAAGTCAACTTTCACCACGGGATGAGTACCGCCATATTTAATGGCATTATCCACCAAATTAACAACGACATAATTGAAATATATTTTATCTAAACATGGATACTCCAGTCCTTCAGCAATCCGGTAACCCACCCGTGCGTAAGGCCGGATCAATGAAAACATTTCGGTCGTCATTTCCATCTCGAATTTCAGATCGATCACTTCCCGGTTTATCATCAATACAGAAGTCTTTAGAGAAGTCAGCATCGTATCGGTGATATCCGCCATCTTCATCAAACGCGCCTTTACCATAGTCAATTTTGTCGTATCCCGGGGACATAAGACAGAATCTTTCCCCTCCAGAATACCATTTACTACCGAAATCATCGTTGCCAAAGGCTTCTTCAATTCATGTTCCAAATGCGTCATTCCCATCGTTTGTATCCGCGCACTACGCACTGTCATCCGTATCGAACACCACTGCCAAACCAAACAGAAGATAAAACCGATCATGAATATCAATTCACCCCATAAAATACCACTTAAAGCACGGAAAACAAAGGGAAGTTCGAAGGTTGCTAATAATTGATGTTTATTCTCATACCCTAACTCGATAGGAAGGGTCATAATAGAATTACAATTTTTCTTTAGATTTCCTGTAGATTGTAATTCTTCTCCCTCAATATTCAAAACTTTTAATATGGGATTTTCAGTAATACCTTTTTCTTTTAAATACTCTATATACAATCCGTTCAATCGAAAAATATCAAATAATCCATGCTTATTCAAATAATCATAGGTGATCAATTTTCCTAATTTATCAACCATATCGGGAGATTTGATCGGAATAGAATCCCTTTTATTGTCATAATACCAATAAAAATAATTGTCCATTGTCAAACTATACGTTAATCTATTATTTTTAGCATAATTCAAACTTTCATCATATAAATATCTATAAGTTGTATTTAATAAAACGTAATTTGCACTTTCACGAAATTCCCCAAGCTTTATTTCGCGCACATGGTATAACCACATCCCTTGTCCTAATAGCACACATATCAATAAGACAACGGACAATTGGCCCATAATTTTCATATTATTTTTCATATCTTAAATCTTTAGCATATTAAAGAATATCCCTTTTTTTACAAAATTAAGAATCTTTCCTAACTTTGTAGCGCAAAAACCAATAAATATAAAAATGAGAAAAAAAGCCAGAATTTTTATGGGAGGAATTATTATTCTGACCGCATTGTCTATTAATTTTATGTTTTCTAAAGAATCTACAATTACTGGTATTACCTTTGATAATATAGATGCTTTAGCTGAAAAAGAATCTGATCCAGCCCCCAGATGTATCTATGTAGGACAGGTATGTTTTGGTATTGATTCAGAGGGTCATGTAGGTACTCATTTCGGATTAAGTAGTTTTCAATAAGATTTAACATGAAAAAACTATATTACTTCATCATCCCTGCTCTTCTGCTCGGCAGTTGTCAATCCGATCCGACCTTAGAGACCGAATCTTCTCCGTTAGTACGGACGAAGGTGACAGAGCTTCAATATGCCCAAACAGACAAAATCGATGTGGAGGCATTGAACATTATCTCTCCTTATAAATTTGTAAAAAAAGGAAACTTATATGCTTTTCTTACTCCCAGTAGCGCTTACCGTTTCGCCATTTATGACAGCGAAAACGGAACCGTTACCCGTTTAGTACCGGCAGGCAGAAACGAAGGAGAAGGCATGTATTTTATCAGTATGAACCTAAACGGAGACATCGTTTCGGCATTCGATTTCGGAACTAAAAAGTTCGTGGAAATTAACTTGAACGAATATGCGACTCCGGGTTACCAGCCTACGTTCACTTCCCTCACCGACAACAACAAGACCCCTATCGGAGCCATCCGGATCGGTGACCGCCTGTTGTCGACCGGAGTTTATACCCAAGGCCGTTATTGCATCAGTCAAGTATCCGGAGACGACACCTATAGTGTAAGTTATCCGGCCTGTGCCGATCCCACTCTGACGGATACGCTCAAAAGTGCATTTTATGCCAGCAATACCTTAGCAGTAAAACCGACGCTCGAACGCTTGGCCTGCGCCAATATGCAAACCGGTTGCCTGGACATTTGTGAAATCAACGGTAACGAACTGACCCGTGTCAATGAAGTACATCTGACCCCTGCCAAGGTAAAATTCAACCGTCACCGTCCCAAAGGCCGTGGTTTAGTCCATCCGGTCAATTATTCCAAATATCATATTTTCGGGTTCTGTGATCTGGCTGTATCGGATGATTACATCTATGCCCTGTATTCAGGACGGACGCTAAAACAACATAATCTGGACGTCGACAAAGGCAAAACCATACTGGTATTCGACTGGAACGGTTCGCACGTGCGTACTTACCGCCTGGAAAATGCTTGTTCTTCGATCAGCTATAGTGCCGAAGAAAATACCATTTATGCCTTATCTCAGGAAAACAATCATTCCGAGATTATAACACTCCATCTCTAGTGTTGTCGCTATACTCCACTGCATATAGAGGAGAGCGAACTTGAAGTAAGATTGTCTGCCAGACTCTCTTCTCAAGTTCCTCTCTATTTTTTATGCCCTTCCTTCAAGAAAAGAGGAGCGAGCGGTAATCGCCGTTTCGTACTTCAATTAATTCCGTTTCTGTGGTAAAGTGATCATACACTTGTTTCCGTTCGGTTTACTTATAAAGCGGATTTTTCCTCCATAACCACCGACCACTTGCTGTACGACGAAGGCCAGTCCCGCCCCGGTGGATTGTTCCGGCTGCCTGTCTCCCGGATCTATTTTCCTGCCATTATCTTCGACTGTCAACATATAATGTTTCTTGTCGGTATAAAATTCGATCCTCACTACGGGGTGAACTCCGGCAGATACAATAGCTTTATCTACCAAACAAAGGATCAGATAATAAAAATATACCTTATCCAAACAAGGATATTCCGCTCCTTCGTCGATTTGGTAACCCACCAGTGCCTGTGGCCGGATCAGAGAAAACAACTCAACGATCATTTCCATCTCCGATTTCAGATCGATATTTTCCCGGTCGATTTTCCATACCGAGGTCTTTAAAGCACTCTGCTGCATATCGATGGTTTCAGCCATTTCCACCAAGTGCGTTTTTATCGTATTCAATTTCAATTCCTCCTCCACAGACAAGGCAATCCCCTCGCATTGCAGCTTACCGTCGATCACTGCCATCCACTCCGTTAAAGGTATCTCTTCCGAAGGTGTCTTCCCCATCATCTGTACCGGTGTCCTTCGTTCAATCCTTTTCACCACACCCCTTTGCCAAACTAAACAAACGATAAACCCGATCAGGAAAATCACCTCCACCCACAAGATATCGTTCAGTCCCCGGCCGACCGTCTGCTCGAATCCATGATTTTCCATTTCACGTACCCGATACAACCAAATTCCCTGTCCCAGTATTATACAGATCAGTAATCCCAACGATATACGTCCCAGTATTTGCATCTTATTCTTCATACCATCCGTCTATAGAATATTTTTTACAAACTTAAGAATTTTTCTTAAGTTTGTATATATTAAATTTACAAGTATATTTTCCCTCTACAAGGATGCAAAACCGATGTACGCAAAATCCCTTTCTGAATTTGCCGGTATCCTACTTCTTTCCGACTTTATTCAAACCCATATCCTTTTTTGATAAAAGCTTTTACCAGTATCACCTTTTCTCCCGGTGTTTCATTTATAATCCGGTAAGTAGCGGCAGCAGCAGGAATTACAAACGTTTCGGCATAATTAAAGCGTTGCCTCATTCCTTCGCGAGTCTCCACCCTTACTGCTTTCCCTTCCACCACCATCCAAACCTGGCAACTCCCTTCAGTTTCTACTTCCACCGCATCTTCGACGGTATACCGATGGACATCGTAAAAATGCTTTTCATGGGTCGGCAGATGTTCGAGTGTATAATGTTCGTTTTTTTCCAATACCTCGGGATGACAAACCAGTTCTTTTGCCACCCGTTCTCCCTTCCGTTCGAAATAGAGGTTATCCATTCCCCGCTGTACATTCAGCGGACGGGGTTTCCCATTCAAATCCAATCGCAGCCAATCGTACATTTTAAAAGTAAAAATATACGGAGCGCTACTGATTTCCAGCACCATACAATTCTTTCCGGAAGCATGAACCGTTCCGTTGGGTATCAGAAAAAGGTCGTGTTTGTGTGCCGGAAATTTCTGTACATATTTTTCAATGTCTATCGTCTTACCTTCTGCCTGGCTCTGTTTCAATACCTCGCCGAACTCTTCAGGCCGGATATTTTCCTGAAATCCCAGATAAACCTGGGGATTCTGCCGGCTATCCAGGATATAATACGTCTCATCCTGTGTAAAAGGCATATTAAACTGTTCCCGGATGTACGTAGTCCGGGGATGACACTGTACCGACAGGTTACCTCCATCGAAAGTATCCAGAAAATCAAAACGAATCGGGAAATCGGTTTTAAACACATCGGCCGATTCTCCCAGAACTTGACGGTAATCGTTATACATCAGAAAATCGAAAGAAACTTCCAAACGATATCCGTTACTTTCGAACATCAGTCCATTTTCCAAAACCATCAATTCGAAAGACCAGGCTAAATTAGGCACTTCTTCATTCAATCCCGGGATGTGTTGTTTCATCCATTGCCCTCCCCATGCGCCGGGTTCGAACCAAGGGCGAACCCGGAAGAAATTTCTTCCCATCCGGTGTAATCCCTCTCTCAAATCCTCCCCGCTCATCATCAGCAATTGCTGTCCCCTGCGTTGTTCATCCACAATCAGCTCTATCTGTGGCAGACACTCCGCTTTATGCCGGTTCAGCACAACCCAATCCACAAAGAAAAAATGTTTATAGGTTTGCTGATTATTCTTCGGTTTATTCATACCCAGATTTTTCACCCACCCGGCCCGCATGCGAAACTGTATTTCATTTTTAGGTACATCGACATAGATCAAAGGTGCTTTCCATCCGGCCAAAGCAGCTCCTATACCGATCAGCACATTGATATCGGCCTCCTGGTCCGGCCTAAAAGCGTTCAACTTCCCGGGATCAAACCAATCCCTCAATTGTCTCTCCGTCATCCGGCCGAACAACGGATCTTCTCCTCCCAGATCGGGAGCGAGCATTTCCTCCAACGTCCGAGCATCCCGCATCGCGACATCGGTACGGAACCAACGTACACACTTCCCTCTCCGACGAAATTCATCTCCCAGTTCGCTCACCAGTTCGTCCCAAAACACTCCTCCATAACCATCGATAACCACCTGCCCGTGTCGCTCTATCCAATCGGCCAAACACCCTATCCCCGAACGGATCTTATTCTCCCCGACCGGAAAAGCCGGATACAAATCATAAACACCCCGGGGAGTTGCCTGTGCTTTCATAGGAGCCAGATACTGTTTTGTATTTCTCTTTACCGCCTCTTCTTCCATCCCACTCCGGCCCAAGACCTGATTCGCATACATCGCCGCCCCGATCAGCGGAGCATCTTCCCATAAACGGCAAGTATCTATTCTCACTCCGATCCCCTGGGTTTCCAACTCAGACTTTATCCGTTCCAGAAATAAATCGGCACCCCGCATGATATTTCCCCCGAGCACCAAACAGTCCGGACAGAAATGTCTCAGAAAAGGAGCTATAAATCCGGTAAAATGATCGGCAAACTCTTCAAACAGGACTTTAGCAGCCTGTTCTCCCCGATAAGCATATTCCGCCAATGTCTTCACATCCATCACCGCTTTATCGGGAAAGCGGTGATTCCAGTTCGTTACAAACCAGCGGGTAGAAAAATAGTCGTCCGCAATACTATCCCGAAAAGGAATATTATACAAATATCCGTGTTCCGGAACGGCGGGCGTCGTTTCGTCCAATATTTCTTCCCGGGCCATAAACGTACTTCCCAGTCCGGTCCCGACCGTAACGACCATACTCCTCTCACTCCCCTGAGCCGCTCCCCCATAATATTCTCCCAAAGCATAAGCAGAAGCATCGTTCAGGAAGACAACCGGTAAACTGCATACCCTTTTTATTTCCTCTTTCAAATCCAAACCGAATAAGGCATCGAATTTTCGTACCCCATGAATAGCAGCTATTCCCCGGGTATAATCGAAAGGCCCGGGTATAGCAATTCCTATACCTCGCCATTCGTTTTCAGAACGCCCTTTCTTCAATGCTGTAATCACCCGAAGTATCCCCTTTATAATCGAAGTAGCAGAGCCTCCGGCATCTATTTTCTCATAAACTATAGTCCTCTGATCCATCTTCCCGGTAGTCCCTGTGACAATCCCACCTTTTACATGAGTTCCCCCGATATCGATTCCTAATAAATATTCCATTATTTCACCACATTAATATGTATAGACATTTATACATTGACAAATATAGTGCATTCTTTTTATTGTTACAAAGTTTATCTCTTTTTATTGTTTTACCGACACAAGCCGAACAAATAACAAACTAACGATCAGCATATTATCCAAACATACTACTAAAAAACAATTACTTTTTTTGATTTATAAGAATGAAATTTTACTTTCGCAAATACAATTTTCCTACTTTTGCTTAAATTTTTCAATCATGAAAATATCGATCGATCACAATAGTGCGATACCTTTATATCTACAAATAGAAAATCAATTGAGGAACATCATCCGGGAACCGGAGTATAAAAAAGGGAAGATGTTACCCAACGAAGTAGATTTGTCGAAACAATTGGGAATTTCCCGGAATACGCTGCGCCAGGCGATCAACAACCTGGTCACTGAAGGGTTATTAGTCCGAAAAAAAGGGATCGGTACTATAGTAGTCAACCAATCGGTCAGCTCGAAAGCCAAAAACTGGTTGAGTTTCACCCAGGAAATGAAAGCGCAGGGAATCGAACCGACCAACTATGAATTACATACCAGCTGGGCGCTTCCTTCAGAAGAGATCTGTCGTTTTTTCTCCATCACCGATGAAAAGAAAATATTAAAACTGGAGCGTTTACGGGGTAATCCGGAATTTCCGTTCGTTTATTTCATCTCTTATTTCAATCCCCGGATAGGGCTGACCGGTAATGAAGATTTTTCCCGTCCCCTATACGAAATATTAGAACAAGATTATAGTTCTGTTGCAAAAATTTCGAAAGAAGAAATCAGTGCCCAGCTTGCCGACAAATTTCTGGCTCAGAAGCTTGAAATCAAGCCCGGGGACGCTATACTCATCCGAAAACGATTTGTATATGACCCGGGGGGACGCCCTCTGGAATGGAATATCGGCTATTACCGGGCCGATAGCTTCGTTTATACGCTTGAGTTCGAGAGGGAAGTATGAATTGGAGTTTATAAAATGCCGGAAGACCATTGGAGCGGGAACGAGTATCCGGTTCGGTTTTTCGAACGACCGATGGTGTCTGACGGAAACGTAACGTAAAGTTTTTTGCGCAGTAAGGGGTTCCGCCGTTCAGTGAGTTCTTCGAATAAGCGAAAGAAAAACAAAAGATTTTGTTTTTCCGAACAGGAGAAAAACCGATAAAATCAACGAAAGTCTTAACGGACCGGTCTGACGGTATAAAATCCGGAATCGGAATAGAAAGAAAAAACATACCTATATTTCAGGTAAACCGGATTTACTCGGCATCCACAGCTTCTACCTGTCCGATCGCCCTGATTCTTTTCAACAAAGAGGGATGCGAATAGTATACCCATTCGTACAGTGGATGGGGGGTGAGATTGCTTAAAGACTTCACAGAGATCTTCTTCAAGCCGGAAATGAGCGATTCACCATCGTAATACCGGGCAGCAAAAGCATCTGCCTGATATTCATTTTTCCGCGACCAGGCATTCATCACCAATCCCAATATCATACTCAACGGCGAATAGAGGATGGTAAAAGCGATCAATCCCAATTGGAAACAGGCCCGGTCACCTCCCAGAGCCATTGACAAAGCCGGCTGGTTGACAAAAAGCGAAAACAACCAAAGGATCACACCGGTCTGAATCACAGATGCCAGCATAAATTGAACGGTATGCCGTTTTTTATTGTGTCCGACTTCATGGGCCAGGACAGCAACAATTTCTTCCTCGGTCAAATCCTTTATCAGGGTATCATACAAGACAATCCGTTTGCGGGGACCGAAACCGGTAAAATAAGCATTTGCCTTCGTAGAACGCTTCGATCCGTCGATTACAAAAATATTGTCCAGTTTAAAGCCCACTTTCTCTGCAAAAGCATTGATTTTATCCCGTAAAGCCCCGGCCTCCAAAGGAGTCTGCTTATTGAACAAAGGTACAATCAACTGGGAATAAAACATAGCCATAAAAACCGAGAATACAGAAACTATTCCCCAGGCATACAACCAAAAGAAAGAACCAGCCCATTCATAAAACCAGACGACAGCCGACAGCAACAGTCCGCCGATCACCCCGGAAACCAACATTCCTTTGAGTAAATCCAATCCATAGGTCTTCATTGTCGTTTTGTTGAAACCATATTTTTCTTCAATATGAAAAGTAGCATACCAATCGAAAGGCAAACCGAGTAGCCCGGAAACCAGCGACAAGCCCAACATAAAAAGTAAGGTCTGTAAAACCGCCTGATCTGTCCAGGTCACCACCCAGGCATTCCACCAACCGAAACCTCCTGTACACAAAAACACCATCATCACGATAAAAGAAAAAGTGGAACTGATCAGATCGAAACGATTCGTTTCGCGCTTATAATTCTGAAAACGTGCATATTCTTTTTCATCGTAAATTCCCTTAAGATTTTCAGGTAATACAGGCGCCATAGCCCGCATATTCACCCATTCCAAAATCCGTTCTACAATAAAATCAGCAACTAAAAAAACAACGATAATAATAAAAACAACCTCAGTATTCATATTCAAAATAAAAAAGTATAAACGGATAAAACTATTCTGCCGTTAATTTTTACAAAAATAGTAAAATCCATATATTCCTCCATGATTTATTCAGATCATTTCTAATTACAGAAATTTTTCTTTAAAACTCTCGGGATTTTCATTTATTAATTTTAATTTCGTTGCGCAAATAATGAATTCATAAATCAATCCAGATAAGTATGGCAGAATTTAAGTATCAGGAACCGTTTCCTATTGAAAATGATACCACAGTGTATCGCCTTTTGACAAAAGATTATGTAAAAACGATCGAATGTGAAGGACGTAAGATTTTAAAAATAGAGCGTGAAGGGTTAGAGTTATTGGCTCGCGAAGCTTATTCAGACGTCTCCTTTTACCTGCGCGCCGCTCATTTGCAAAAATTAGCCGACATCCTGAAAGATCCGGAGGCCAGTGACAACGATAAATTCGTTGCCCACACCATGTTGATGAACCAAGTGGTTTCGGCAGAAGGGGAACTACCGACCTGTCAGGATACCGGTACGGCCATTTGTATCGGTAAAAAGGGAGAAAACGTATGGACCGGGATCAATGATGCCGAAGCGATCAGCAAAGGGGTATTCGAAACTTACCGGGACCGCAATCTGCGTTATTCCCAGGTAGTGCCTTTTACCATGACAGAAGAAAAAAACACCGGGACCAATCTGCCGGCACAGATCGACCTTTATGCCACACAGGGCAATAAATACGAATTTTTGTTCATCACCAAGGGAGGGGGCTCTGCCAATAAGACTTTCCTTTACCAGCAGACAAAAGCTTTATTGAACGAAGAAACCCTGACTAAATTTATCCAGCAAAAAGTATTGGATCTGGGTACTTCGGCCTGTCCTCCCTACCATTTAGCGGTAGTCATCGGCGGCACTTCGGCCGAAGCTTGTCTGACCACAGTCAAGAAAGCCTCGGCAGGCTACTACGATCATCTCCCCACTTCGGGTAATGAAGGTGGCCGTGCTTTCCGGGATCTGGAATGGGAAGAAAAGATCTTGAAGATTTGCCGGGACAAAGGTATCGGAGCCCAGTTCGGAGGTAAATATTGGGTACACGATGTACGTGTGATCCGTCTTCCGCGTCATGCAGCTTCTTGTCCTGTCGGCATCGGAGTCAGCTGTAGTGCCGACCGGAATATCAAAGGTAAAATCACGGAAGAAGGGATTTTCCTCGAACAACTTGAGAAGAATCCGGCACGTTTTCTGCCGGCAGAAAGTCCTGCTTTAACTCCGGCGGTCAATATCGACCTCGATCAACCGATGGAAAACGTATTGAAAGAACTGAGCAAATATCCGGTGAAAACCCGTTTGAACCTATCAGGGACCCTGATCGTTGCCCGGGACATCGCCCATGCCCGGATCAAACAAATGATCGACGAAGGCAAACCGATGCCCGAATATTTCAAAAAACATCCGGTCTATTATGCCGGTCCTGCCAAAACTCCGAAAGGCATGGCATCAGGTAGTTTCGGACCGACGACAGCCGGGCGTATGGACCCTTATGTCGATCTGTTCCAGTCTTTAGGTGGTTCTATGATCATGGTAGCCAAAGGCAACCGTTCGATCGACGTCACTAATGCCTGCAAAAAGCATGGCGGATTCTATCTGGGATCGATCGGTGGACCGGCAGCCATTCTGGCTAAGAACAGCATAAAATCGGTCGAAGTGGTCGATTTCGAAGAACTCGGTATGGAAGCTGTCCGCAAAATCCGCGTAGAAAACTTCCCGGCCTTCATCATCGTCGATGACAAAGGCAACGATTTTTTCGCTGAGTGGGCTCATTGATAACAAGAAACTATCCAACGGTTTGTTGTAGTTAACCTCCTTTTGAGGGTCATTCTGCCGATTGGCGGAGCTTCGTTTCTGATCGATAACAGGGATCAGGAAATGAAGTTCCGCCAATCTTTCTTTTTTCAAAAGACAGCTCAAGTTTGAAAAGTCGCTTATCGATATTCCAGGGCATAGAAACCATCCATTTATTTTTCACACTTATTTCCGGTTTGTGAAATAAAGACAAAAATTTTTGCACACCTTGACGTCATTTGTGTAAATATCTCATTTATTGATAAATAAGCTATGTTGTTTCATTTTATTGTCGTTATTTTGTGGTCGCACACAAAACACGACAATAAATTAATAGCTATGCAAGCAACATTATCCTATGCCTGCGGAATATCAGATATTCCGTTGAAAGGAGAGACAATCGGTCAGAATCTGCGACAAATAGCAGCAAAATTTCCGGAACGGACTGCTTTGATTTCCGAGTATCAACAATACCGGGCCAATTACAGTGAATTTCTGGAACAAGTCGAACAGGTAGCCAAGGCCTTGATGGCCCACGGGATTCGCCGGGGCGACCGGGTAGGCATCTGGTCACCGAACCGCTACGAATGGGTATTGGTACAATATGCCACAGCCTTGATGGGGGCTATTATGGTAAACATCAATCCGGGATACAAACTTTCGGGTTTGCGTTATGCCCTGGAACAAAGCCGGATCGATCTTTTGATCGCTTCCTCCCACTTCCGGAAAACCGATTATATCAAAATGCTGGACGAGCTCCGTCCGGATTGTCTTTATCCCAAACAAACCGTCATCATCGACCGCGACTGGGCAACTTTTTTATCGAGCGCTTCTCAGGTGAGCGATGCCCGACTGGCCGAACGGGAAGCCTCCCTGCAATTCGACGATCCTGTCAATATCCAGTATACTTCGGGTACAACCGGTTATCCCAAAGGAGCGACTCTCTCCCATCACAATATCCTGAATAACGGATTTTTCATCGGGGAACGCTTGAAATACACGGAAAAAGATATCGTATGTCTGCCGGTTCCTTTTTACCATTGTTTCGGTATGGTATTGGGCAATATGGCTATCGTCACTCACGGGGCCTGTATCGTTATCCCCGGAGAATTTTTCGATCCGGAACAGGTGTTACAGACTGTCGAAAATGAAAGGTGTACCTCCTTATACGGTGTCCCGACCATGTTTATTGCAGAACTGGATCTGCCCGATTTCGCCAAATACAATTTAAAATCTCTCCGAACAGGTATCATGGCAGGTGCACCTTGTCCGATCGATACCATGCGCAAGGTACAATCCCTGATGAATATGACAGAAATTTGTGTTTGTTACGGCATGACAGAGACCTCTCCGGTTTCTACCGAAAGCTGTACGGACGATCCGCTGGAACTGAGGGTAACGACGGTAGGTACCGTCCACCCCCACGTAGAGATTAAAATCATAGATCCGGAAAGCGGCGCAATCGTCCCCCGGGGTACAGCCGGGGAACTCTGCACCCGGGGATATTCGGTGATGTTAGGCTACTGGGATAATCCCGAAGACACCAAAGCCATCATCGACGAAACCCGCTGGCTTCATTCCGGTGATATCGCCGTCATGGATGAAAACGGCTATGTGAGTATAGTCGGACGTATCAAAGACCTGATCATCCGGGGTGGAGAAAATATTTCTCCCCAAGAGATCGAAGATTTTCTGATCGTCCACGAAGGGGTCTCCGACGTACAGGTCACCGGCGTATACAGTGAAAAATACGGAGAAGAAGTGATGGCCTGGATCAAACCCCGTCCGGGCTACAACGTATCGGCAGAATCGCTTCATACGTATTGTAAAGGCCGAATCGCAACCTTCAAAATCCCCAGATACTGGAAATTTGTCGATGCTTTCCCGATGACGGTTACCGGAAAAATCAGGAAAATAGAAATGCGGGAAATATCCGAAAAAGAACTGGGCCTGGATCTTCTCCGTCCCAAACGTTAAACTCTGTTCACGCTGTTCCTTTTCTATGTATCTCTGTATACCTGGAAAAGGAACGGCCCCTATCAGTACTTATCCGACTCACAGCAACCGTCAGAGGCAGCACACCGGCCACGGTATACCAACACTACCGAACAAAGCTCTGGCCAAAGCTTAAACTATCTTTACATTTCTACGTACAACAGACATTCGAACTGCTTTAGAAAACAAGATCTATGAAAGGTGTACTTCTCGCATTATCCACTGTTATCGTCTGGGCCATTCTAAATGTAGTCAACCGGTTTTGTGTTTTGCAATACGATGTCAATATTATGGTATTCACCTCTTTTATGATTTTCGCCACCGGTGTCACTTTAATGATCATCCGCAAACAGGTCATGCCCCAAAACTGGAAAAGCGGAGTAAAATACTCCTGGCTGTACACCATTATGCAGATCATCCGCAGTTTCACGATGATCTCTACCTTCCTTTATATCACTTCGACAGAGACCAGTCTTCTGTTCAACATAGAGATTATAATCACTTACATTCTGGCCTATGCCATTTTTCGAAGAATACCTTATAAAGGGGATTTCCTGGGCATTCTCATTATATTGCTCGGATTTATATTATTTATTTTTTCCCTTCCAGTACACATGCGTGTGATTGTCTCCATCCTGGTGTTGCTGTCGGCGACAGCCAGTTGCATCCGCTCGATCGTCGTGGAGGAAACCACCATCTGGAATCCGGATACCAGCGTCCGGCAAAAATGCGGTATTTCAGGATATACGATGTTTTACGGAGGCCTGTCCCTGATCGTCTTTTTCTTTGCCATAGCTCTCCTGAAATTTTTTCTCGGGGATCGGCTCCCTCCTTTTTTGAGTTTTCTAACGCTCCTCCCCGATCTGCCCGAAATGATCCATCCGGAAACAATTATCAGCGCCTGTCTGGCCGGTTTATTCATCAATGCATCCACTACTTACCTCTATTATGCAACTTTAAAATTTTCCACCTCAGAAACCTTTATGGCTGTACGTGCTTTTCAACCTGTGCTCACTTATTTACTGGAAGTGATCGCAGCCCTCTATTATGCCGCCATGCGTCCACAGCTGGATACCCAGGATTATATTTACGGAGGAATCATCATCTTAGGTTCCTTACTGATTCTGATCATTCCTTCCAAAGGCAGTTACACCCATCAATCCAAAGACTTTATTACCGATTAAGCTTATCCCTCACCGGTTTCTTTCCATACGACATCAATACCGGCATAAGGAATACCAGGGCGATGACTGAAAACAGTAAACCGCCGATCGTACCGATTGCAAATGAAAACCAGAACTCTTCGGCTTTCGGTCCATCCAGCAAAAACGGCACCAGTCCGAGCACAGTCGACAATATAGTTAATAAAACTGCGGTAATCTTATGATTATAGGCTTTTATATAAAGCCGGACCAAATCGGTTCGATTCAAGCGTTCCCGCTCCCTGTTTACGAAACCATTGTATTCGTTTATCACATAGATAGCGGCATTGACCACCAAACCGCTCAACAAAACCAGTGAGGCAAAGCCTCCGGTTCCGAAATTGACCCCCGAAAAATAAAAAGTCAGAAAAGTACCGATAAACGAGATCGGAATCAAAGAAATAATCACCAGCGGTTGCCGCAAAGACTCGAACAGGATCGAACAGGTAAAAAAGATAATCACCACAATCAGCAGAATCAACCAATATTGGGTTCCCTGATCGTCATACCATCCGAAACTCTGATTAACCGTCCGGAAACCGACCGGTAAAGTCGCATTGAACTCTTCAGTAGTCTGTTTGATAAACTGATCGGATAAATTATACGATCCCATAAAATTAAAAGCCACCTGAAGCGAATACTCCTGATTGCTTTTCGTTATCCGGGTAGCAGCCGACCGCTTACCGATTTCTCCGATGTGGGCATAACACACCTGCCTGTCCCCTACGGGCAGATAACTGTTCATCAGATGCCACATGTCGAACTGATCGCGCTGCGACGAATGATAGTCGATAGCAATCCGTTGATTTTTGTTACGATAGGTGCCGACATCTCCTTTATCCATCAATGCAGCCAAAGTCGCATAACATTGCCTCAAATTCAAATTATGCAAAGCAACTTTTTCCATATCGTATTTGATATACAGTTCCGAAGCAGCCTCGTCCTGCATTTGCCAATAATCGGAATTTCCCAATTCGATACCGACATCTGTAACCCGCCGGTTGGTTTGTACCTTCTCCGCCAGTATTTCAGCATATTTATACAAACGGTCGAAATTATATCCGCTCAATCCGATCCGGTGAGATTTATGTCCTAACCCCAACGAATTGGAAAATCCCCGTTCGCTGACTCCCGTCGTACTCCAATCTACTCCCCCGATCGACAATGCCTCACGAATCACCTGGGATTCCAGGTAATGGGGAAAAGCTCCATCCCTGTATTCATCGGCAAACTCTACCTCGATAGAACCGCTTTTACCGTCCACCCGGGTCACAAAACGTTTCACCTCTTTAAATTTAGCCAGAAACCGATCCATTTGCCATATCTTCTGATTCAGCACGACAGCATCATCTCCTTCT
>NZ_LARE01000226.1:0-203 GCF_000980245.1 Odoribacter sp. N15.MGS-14 | reverse complement strand
CGAATGGGATATCTCATCTTAAGGGGGGCTTCACGCTTAGATGCCTTCAGCGTTTATCCCTTCCGGGCTTGGCTACTCGGCCGTAGACTTGGCAGTCTAACCGATGCACCAGCGGCCCGTCCATCCCGGTCCTCTCGTACTAAGGACAGCTCCTCTCAGATATCCTACGCCCACGCCGGATAGGGACCGAACTGTCTCACGAC
>NZ_LARE01000225.1:0-204 GCF_000980245.1 Odoribacter sp. N15.MGS-14 | reverse complement strand
AAGCTACCCTGGGGATAACAGGCTTATCACTCCCAAGAGTTCACATCGACGGAGTGGTTTGGCACCTCGATGTCGGCTCATCGCATCCTGGGGCTGGAGCAGGTCCCAAGGGTTGGGCTGTTCGCCCATTAAAGCGGTACGCGAGCTGGGTTCAGAACGTCGTGAGACAGTTCGGTCCCTATCCGGCGCGGGCGCAGGATATCT
>NZ_LARE01000052.1:0-22573 GCF_000980245.1 Odoribacter sp. N15.MGS-14 | reverse complement strand
ACTCTCAATATCGCTGATATTCAAACCCGCCAGATTATTTAAGCCCCTGGAAAAAGCCCCTTCTACACTATTGTTGAAATCCTCACCGTAATTCGCAGCTTCCAGCGGATTAGTAATATCCGATTGTCCGTTAATATAATTATCTGTCACCTGAGTCGGAATTCCATCGATCACATACAACGGATCATTCGTACCCAATAAGGATGCTCCTCCCCGGATACGTATCCGGACAGCCCCACCGGGCGAACCATCGGCTTTTACCACAGCAACCCCTGCAGCCTTACCAGCTAAAGCATCATCCACACTCATAAACGGAACATCTTTAATTTCTGCCGTTTTGACCGATACAACCGAACCGGTCAAATCTTTCTTCCTTGTTGTACCATATCCTACCACAACCACCTCGTCTATTTCGGCCGTCGCCTCCTGCATATAAATTTTCAAATCCTTCTGGCCGGTATATCTCACCTCCTGTGATTCCATTCCCATAAACGAAAATACCAAAATCATATTTTCCATTTTAGGCAATTCGAGTTTGAAAAGTCCGTTGACATCCGTTGCCACTCCCAAGGTGGTACCTTTTATCAAAACAGATACACCAGGCAAGGGAGTTCCGGATTTATCCATCACTTTTCCCATCACTTCGTTCCTTTGTTGAGGAGTTGCTGTTTCGGCTTTTGGTTTCACAATAATAACCTCCCCTTCATATACGAATTCCAGCGTTTTATCGCCGAAAACCCGTTGTAATACCGTCTCTACAGATTCATTTTTAGCAGTTACCGACAAATTTTGAAATTGTTGTAAATCCTCCACGTTGTAAACAAAATAAAGATTTGTTTTTTTCTGGATTTCTTTGAATAATTCCATAACTCCGACATTCCGAACATCGAGCGTCACCCGATATTGAGAAAAGGTTTTGGCCGAAATCGACAAACTCGTCACCGTCATCAATACAAACAATAGCTTCATCACACGTAAAAAATTAACCGGCTTTTTCTCATAAAAATGAGTCCATCCTGTGTTTTTTTTCATAAATTTGAAAAATTAAAAGGTTAGTATTTAGTTTTGACCTTACTGAATCCCGGATTGGTTGGCGCTGCTCCGGGATTTTCACTGAAAAAAGGTTCGTTTCTTTTGGTGGGAATCCGCTAAAAGAAAAATGGACAGATGGCAATTGAGAATTGACAATTATTGGAAGTTCCGCTTCCATGAAAAAATAAAAAAGAAAAGAAAAATGAGAGAAAGAATAAAGAAGATAATTATTGATTATCAGAAGAATAAAAAAGAAGCCATAGGTTTGGAGATACATTATCAATTGTCAAATGACAATTGTCAATTACCAAAGTATCCGCAGAACCCAGGGACTTTATAAACTTTATGGACTTTATAAACTTTCGACTGATTTAATCGAACGTTTAATCTACAATTATCGTCTTGCCTTTCACCTCGAAACGGACATGGGAAGTTTTTTCAATGACCTTCAACATATCGTCGATTTCCCGATAACGGGGCAGGCTTCCACTGAAATGACGGTTACGGGAAATATTATTACGGAAAAAGACTTCGATATCGTACCACAAAGACAATTCATCCATAATCTGTTCGATCGATTTATCTTCAAAAATATAGACTCCTGATTTCCAACCGATATAATTAGATACATCGACATTTTTAATCTCGGTCTCACCGGTCAAGCGATCGAACTGCGCCAACTGACCGGGCTTCAGCATTTTTTCAGCGAATCGTTCGGTTTTTATCGAAACAGCTCCCCGTACCAAAGTGGTCTGTACATAATCGGCAACCCGGGTATTGATATTAAACTCCGTCCCATACACCTTCACCTCGATACCGTCCGTCACGACAACAAAAGCTTTCTGCCGATCGTGAGCAACCTGAAAATAAGCTTCTCCTTTTAAATACACCCTTCTCATATCTCCTGCAAAATGTACCGGATACTTCAATTCAGAAGCGGAATTCAACCACACCCTGGTCCCATCACTCAGTACAATTGCATACTCACCTCCCCGAGGTACGATCAACTGATTCTCGGTATCTTCAATCCCTGCAGTCAGCGTATCGGAATAGATTAAACCATGATTACTGTTTTTAGCCTTTACCCCCTCTCCAATCTCGACATCAGCGGTTTCCGGATTCAGATTTACAGTCTTTCCCTCACCGGTTACCAAAATAGCCTTTTGTGTTCCGGGCAAAATAGTCGCCGTCGGCCGGTTTTCGGTCAATAAGGGCTCTTTTACGGATGAAGTCACCTGCCACCATAAAAAGCAAGCCATCCCTACCGACAAGATACACGAAGCAGCCACCCACCCCCCTATCCGTACCATCCGGTGCCTTCTTTTTCTACGTTCTGCAACGGTTAACCTGGCTTCGTAGGAAGCTTTGAACCGACGAATTCGTTCTTCCGTGGGCCGGAAACTTTCCGGAGAACACAGAAAAGTTTTTATTTCCCGGTAAAATTCCCGGTGTTCCGAAGATTCATCCAACCAAGCATTCAGCAGGTTCCGTTCTTCTTCAGATATATCCGATAATACACTCCGCTTTAAAAGTACCCAATCGATCTTCATGATCTTTAATCTTAGATACCTCTTAAACACGAAAAGATAAAATTTGTTTACAGGAAAAGTATTTTTTTAAAGAAAAGGAGTAAAAAAAAGAATAACGGCCAGATCATATTCCGCAAAACGCTGCCTCAACATCTCCATACCCCGGTGAGTTTGTACCCTCGCAGTACTTTCGGAAACATCGAGTTCTTCGGCTATTTCCTCAAATTTTTTCCCTTCAAAAAAACGCCGCCGACACACCTCCCGGCATTTCTCGGGTAACTCCAGCATCACCTCCTGAATTTTCCGCAACACTTCTTCTTCCTCTATCCAATCGACATTATCCGACCATAGACAAGCTTCCGCATATAAATTCATACGCCGGTCTTCCACCTTACGATCCCGCAAATAATTAAAACAACGATTCCGCACACTATTAAAAAGATACGACTTTAAAGAAAGGTCGTAATTCAGGATTTCCGATTTTTCATACAGACTGATAAAAATTTCCTGCACAATATCATTAGCCACATCTTCCCGAAACACAACGCGGACAGCAAAGGTAAAGAGCCGCTCGAAATACTTATCGAACAATATCGAATAAGCTTTCCGGTCGTTCTTGCGTAAACATTTTATTAAAATTTCATCTTCCACGCCTCGACAGAATATTTATCATCTATTTTACAAAAATATCTTAAATTTCCAATCGGGCAAGAGAAATAATGCAATTTTTTGATAAAACAATTACAATAGTCCAAACAGGGGGCGATATCAGATTTTATCCCTGAACCGTCCCAAAATAAGAATAATCATTTCAACATCTGATCGATTTGCTGATTGATAAATTGTAATTCTTCAGGAGTCAGGATTATATCGGCAGCTTTCGCATTCTGAATCGCCTGCTCCGGATTGCGGGCCCCGACCAAAGCAACGGTAATTCCGGGATGTTCGATCGTCCAGCGGATCACCAATTGTCCGAGAGTCGCTTTTTTCTCATCAGCCAAAGGTTGCAATTTTTCTAAAAAAGCATTCGTTCTTTTAATGCTTTCGTCTGTAAAAAAAGGGTTTTCTTTCCGATGATCGCCTTCAGCAAATCGGTATCCGGGTTGCATCTTACCGGTAAGTAAGCCACGTTCAAGCGGACTATAAGCGATCACTGATTTTTCATTACGGATACAATAAGGTATAATATCCCGGTCCATCCCCCGATTAACCATACTATAAGGAATCTGATCCGATACCAGATCGATCAGTTTAGCGGCATCTTCCAACAAAGCAGCATCATAATTACACACACCTGCATAACGTACTTTTCCTTGCTCTATCAAACGCTCTACTGCCTCGAAAGTCTCACTCAAAGGAGTCGTAGCATCCGGCCAATGGATCTGATAGAGGTCTATATAATCCGTACCGAGCCGCCGCAGACTGTCTTCACACTCTTTGATGACACTCTCTTTGCCGGCATATTTG
Source organism: Odoribacter sp. N15.MGS-14 (assembly GCF_000980245.1). NCBI lineage: Bacteria > Pseudomonadati > Bacteroidota > Bacteroidia > Bacteroidales > Odoribacteraceae > Odoribacter > Odoribacter sp. N15.MGS-14. The sequence goes on along the minus strand of NZ_LARE01000052.1, from coordinate 18,545 downwards.
TAAATATCTATAGGGTTGTCCTGATTATCTTTGCTTTTAAAAGCGAATTCACCTTGTGGCAAATCCCATCTCATACCGAATTTGGTCAGAATCTGTACCTGATCACGGGGAATACCCCGGATAGCCTCTCCAACAATCCGCTCACTCTCGCCTTGTCCATAAATCGGTGCTGTATCGATAGAAGTCACTCCACCATCGTAGGCCGCTTTTATGGCTTTTACAGCTTCGTCACGATTCGATTTTCCCCACATCCATCCTCCGGCAGCCCAAGAGCCGAAGGTGATAGCGGATAAGGTCAAGTCAGTATGGGCTAATGTTCTATATTCCATAATAGTTTTATCATCGATTGAAAACCCTTAAAATACGAAATAACCACCTCAGGAGTTACAACTTATATTTCATCACAATCTCACATTGTTCCCCTTCATCCAAAGCCAGATGGATAAAACCATTCTGAATATCATACTGTTGCCGGTCTACTTCTACCCGTTTCACTTGCTCCGGAATTTTCAACTTAAAAGCAGATTTTACCCTGGAATGTAAAGTCAGCTTCTCCAGCCGGCCGGCTTTCCAACTTGCATCGACGACACCTCCCCCACGTACACACAAGCCTTTAAAACTCCCCTCTTTCCAAACAGCAGGCAGAGCAGGCAAAACCTCGATAAATCCCTGCTGGCTCTGAATCAACATCTCGGCAATACCGGCACAACCGCCTAAATTACCATCGATCTGAAAAGGCGGATGGGCACAAAACAAATTGGGATAAGTTCCCCCGCCGGTATAATCTACTTTACCGCCGGTAACCACCGGTTTCAATAAATTTTTAAGCAATTCCAAAGCTTTGTCTCCCTCTTGCAACCTGGCCCAGAAATTTATTTTCCAAGCCATCGACCAACCGGTACCTCCATCTCCACGCCGTTGAAGTGTCTTACGGGCAGCTTCGGCCAATTCCGGGGTTTTGGCCAGGGATATCTGATTCGAAGGATACAAACCGAACAGATGGGAGACATGACGATGCCGGGGATCCACTTCCTCATAGTCTTCAAGCCATTCCTGCAAATATCCCCCTTTCGGACTGATTTGCATCGGCGGTAATTTATCCAACGCTTTCTCCAAAGAATCCGCAAATGCAGCATCTATCTCTAATAAGCGGGCAGCCTGTATTGTATTAGAAAATAACTCCCTGATAATCTGAGTATCCATAGCCGGCCCCATACAAACACTGACTTCCTTTCGGGTACCAGGCATATAAAAAGCATTTTCAGGTGAAGAGGAAGGGGCTGTAACCAGCCACCCCTGTGTAGGTTCCTCGATCATAGAAGAAAGGAAAAAACGGGAGGCTCCGCTTAACACGGGATAGACCTCCCTGAGGTACTCCTGATCGAGTGTGAAAGCATAATGTTCCCACAAATGCTCACAAAGCCAGGCCCCGCCGGTATTCGTGGCTCCCCAGGAAGCATGTTCTCCCGGAGCAGTAAAACGCCAGGGATTCGTCATCATATGAGCCACCCAGCCCTGAGCTCCATAAAAAGAATGAGCGGTGACCTCACCCGAAGTCACCAAATCCTTTACCAGATTTTTCAACGGAGTATGCAATTCCGATAAATTGACGATCTCTACCGGCCAATAATTCATTTGCAAATTGATATTCAGGTGATAATCGCCATTCCAAGGGGTTTGTACACTATTCGCCCACAATCCCTGCAAATTCAAAGGAAACGAATTTTCCCGCGTACCACTGATCAACAAATACCGGCCGTACTGAAAATACAAAGCGACCAAACCGGGATCTTCTTGTTCCTGAAAACGGGCCAAGCGCTGATCGGTAGGCAAAATATCCTGCGGAGTTCCTAAATCCAATTCCACGCGGTTGTATTTATATCGCCAGGCAGAATCATGCCGCTCCAACAAATAACCATAATCCATATTACCGGCAATCTGCATCAATTTTTCGACCCGCTCCGGGTAATCTGCCGCCCAAAGACTTGTCCCGGCGGACACCAGGACATAAGCCGTCGTCGCTTCTTTGACATGTATACAAGCCGAATCGGCCACTTGCCGGCCATCTGCAGTCCATACTTTCAGCTGCACCATATATTTCGTTCCGGCCTTCCCTTTCCCGTTATCCAATTGTCCTTCCATATAAACCACCCCATCATTAGCATAACAAGTGTAATTTTCAGGTCGGTCGATAGCAACATCAAAATCCAGCATTCCTTTCCGGTCGGCAGTCAACTTCATGATCATCACATCTTCTGTCTGGGAAACGAAATATTCCCGCCGGTATTTCACCTTACCTTTCCGGAAACAGGTCCAAGCCAAAGCTTTGTCCAAAGATAATCCTCTCTCATAAGCGGAATAACCGACATCGCTACTATCCGGGAAATGATATTGTAAATGCAGATTACCTAACAATTGAAAAGCGCCGTAAGGAGCGTTCGCCCCCTGTCCGAAAGCCGATCCTTGTCCTCCGCAAGCAAAGTGTTTATACATCAGTTCCTGGGCCTCATCGTTTTTTCCTTCCAATAACAGCCGGCGAATCTCAGGCAGATACTTCAAAGCTTCGGGATTACGAGTATCCTGAAAACTACCGGACCACATCGTAATATCGTTCAGGACGATAGTCTCCTGAACGACTCCCCCATCGGGCATCATCCCCAAACGTCCGTTTCCCAAAGGCAAAGTTTCCTCCCACCGCTCAGCCGGACGGGTATACCACAATTTAAGATCCGGTCGGGGCTGACAAGAACATACCGAGTAGATAAATCCCAACCAGACCGCCCATTGTACGAAAGTCATGTGTTTCATCTGTTCTGATTTAGCCGTTCCTAAGAATAGACAAATATATTTAATAAACGGTATTTATGTACATGTTTACACTAAATGTACGTTTAAATGCAAATATGTATATAACGGCCTCATAAAAAAAGCTATCCGAATCAGCTGATTTCGGATAGCTTTTGGGGAGGTCAATTCTATTCTCAAAAACGATAGGCCAAACCCAAAGAAGCAGAAACGGCATTCGATTCGTATTTCCCGGAAAACTTACCGCCGGGACTATATTTGTCCGGGTAAGAGCCATGCCGGCTGACTCCCTGTATATACAAAAAGGCAAAATCGATCTGCAAATTCCGGTAAGGTTCGAAAGAACACCCTGTCGAAATACCGATTTTTCCCATACCGGGAGTTTCCGGATTGTAATTATTTTTCCGGATCGGACTTTGATCATAGTATAATCCCAAACGAACATCCAACCGGTCTGTCGCCATATACTGGGCCCCGATCCGGTAGATCATCGTATTTTTATAATTTTTCTCTGCTTTTATATCCTCGATTTTCAATACTTTCTCATTGAAAACAACATTTAATGAATCGTAAGCACTCCAACCGACAAACTGCAAATCCAAAGCCAGTTCCCAACGATCGGTCGGCCGGTAACTAACCCCGAAAGTCGTATTCGAAGGCAAAGGCAACTGAGCATGAAAAGTCCCCTTATCCAAAGGAGGTATTTGTCCTGTTGCATCCAGCAGATCTTTTATCTTCTCACTGGCATAATCCAATTCCGCCGTCCCTTCTTTTACTTTCATCCGGACCCGGGAACGGTAAGAAAGACCTAAAGTCACTTTATCGCAAACATCATACATCACTCCGATATGATAGCCCAGTTTCACTTTCGACTTTCCATCCAAAGTGGCAGACACGGGTACAACATCCTGATAATCGGCACCCAGAATCGGCACCAAAGCTCCGACAGGCAATAAAGCTCTGGAAAGATTTACATTTCCCATAGCGATCTGTAAACCGACTCCAACACTCAGATTATCCAGAATTTTATACGAAAGAGTGGGCTGTATGATATATGATTTCAAGGTGATATCCTGAATCAGATGAGCTCCTTTCCAGGCTTGGGGCCATTTTAAAGAATTTCCATAAGGAGTAGTCAAAGAAATTCCGGCTGCCAGGTTATCATAAATCCGATATCCGACATAGGCATATACAGGTGTCCCTACCGAATTATCTGTCTTTGCAGAATAATCTCCGTTTTTGTACCTGGCATTTGAAAAAATACCGGATATCCCCACCGACATATCCATATGCCCATTGAGATACACCAAGCCTGCCGGATTGAAATGCATACTTTCGGCTCCTAATTTCATACCTGTCCCGACATGTCCCATTCCCGTCTGCTTTGTACTCAAAACGTTTACCTGATATCCTTCGGCAAATGCGGACGATAAGGTAACACTGGCCAGTAAGGATAAGAATAATTTCTTCATAAAAATTAATTTTCGTTCATAAAAGATTGTCCTGTAACACATTGCAAACAACCATCAAAATTTCAGAACGGCAAAAATAAATACTTTCTTTCCCGTTTGTTTCTACTTTACGGTATGTACCCCATATAAAGTTACAGGAATTCCGGGACAAAAGGTCCGTCCCAAAATCCCAAAAAAGTTGTATTTTTACACAGAATTTAAACGATCGGAAATGTTGGAATTTGAATTGACAGAAGATTATATCGAGCTGATCAAGCTGCTGAAAGTATTACAAATTGCCGAAAACGGGGCAATGGCAAAAACATTGGTGGAAAATGGAGAAGTGGTTCGTAATGGCGAACCGGAAAGCCGGAAACGGGCCAAAATCCGAAAAGGCGAGGTAATCAAAGTACTGGGCCAGACGATCAAAGTCATCTGATCCGGCGTCAATACATTTCAAGCATTCCTTTTATCGCTTCCAGATAATATTCTTTCCATCCCTCGGTGATCTCTTCGTACACATCTTCGGGGATATGGGTATGAGTCAAACCGACCAAAGTCCTGGCTCCCTCTTTTTTCAGGGTAATGCGGACGATAGATTGTTTTTCCTGCTCACCGAAAAACCATTCCTGTACCAACAGCTTACCGGGAACAACTTCCAGGTTAACACCTGTAATATCCCCTTCCCAAAGTGAAAACACATAACCTTCTTCAGCTTTCATATCAGCGGGATAGCCACTCCACAATTCAATCTGAAAAGGATTGGTCAATGCAGCGAAAACCTCTTCGGGATCGGCAGTGATCTCCATCTTGTATTCGAAATCCATATTTTTATTATTTGCTGACAAAGATATATCTTCTTATGTCAATTCCAGCTTCTCTTCCCCTCTTTTTCCACGCCTATCTGAATAACTTTCTGAAAATCTGAAGGGCACATTCCAAAGATTCGGCAACGGGTAAGTTCAATTCTGCCAGCAATTTATTGGCCGCAGACAAGATATCTATTTTCGAATAACAACTTTCATGCACAAAATTCAGATATTTCAACACACGGAAAGCATTGAAATTATCGAAAAACCGTTTCATAAATTGCTCTACAGAAGCACAGTTTGCATTGATCTCCGCCAAGACTGCAATTCCATTCATTTGGGATAAAAAAAGCCGGATATCCTTCGTCTGCTGTTGAAAATAGCCCGAAACACCAGCTTCATCCACTTTATAAAGGGTAGAAATTCCCTGAAAAAAACATTTTAAATCCCGAAAAGCCTGTGGGTGATATACCCGAAAATGTCCGGACTCCTGAACGATCTGCCGGACCGCCTGCCCGGTTCCAAAAGGGGTACGCCCCGAGAATCGCGGAGAAGGATATACCTGCGTCGACTGTAAGGTTGCATATCTACCGGTAGCGATCAATTTCTGCAAAAAATAAAAATCCTCTCCAGCCTGTCTTTTATTCATTCCTCCCTGAGCCACATAATCCAACGTCCTTACAGCAAAAGCCGATCCTATACAATGGTAGGCATGGGGATGACCGGTATACTCCAATGCCAAACGATAATACCTCAGATACAATTCGTATTTCATTATCGCCTCACGGGCCTGAACTGTCATATCGGCTTCTTCGAGACGGTGAGCATAAGCAATAGAAACGCCGGCCACAGATTTTTCCTGAAAATAACGGACCACCTCCTCCAAATAATTCGGTTCGACCCAAGTGTCAGCATCCAAAGAAAGAATAGGAGCATCGATTCGCCCGTTTCGGTAAAAAAAGGCAGCCGATAAATCCATAGCTATTTTCCGGGCCAATCCCACTCCGGCATATTTTGCAGGTAAATCGAATGCTTCGACCACTTCGAAGCGAAGCCGGTCGGTCTGTCTATCCCGAACATATCGTTTCAAAGTGTCAGACAACCCGATATTCCGGGTCTTTATTTCCTGCGGGCAAACTTCACTATGGTTCACTACAATCAAAACACCCGCCTTGATATTCATCACCGAACAACAGCAAAGTGAATCCAGGGTAGCAAAAATATCCGGATCGTTGAAAACGGGGATAATAACAATCACAGCAGTATCTGCCTCAAAAGAAAGCTGACGAGAGACCGGATTCCGACTGAAATAACGTTCAAATACCTTCATAAGCATAAACTGCTCCGATGGTTAACCCTTACCTATAAAAAAAGGCTGATCACTCAGCCTTTTCAAAAATCTTCTGTCATTTTATTTCTGACTATCGCCCTTTTTGTAATTGGCATTCAAGCGATCGACAATCTCTTTCGTGATATCGAAACCATCCTCGGCATATAAAACATTTCCACCCAACTGAGTACTCAATACAATACTGAATCCTTTCTCTTTGTTGTACTCTTTCAAGAAATTAGTGATTTCGTCAAAAAGCTGTTTGTTCAGTTCGCTTTGCTCTCTGGAAGCTTTATCCATCATCTCCTGTTGTAAGCGGCGGAAATTTTCTTGTTTCACCAACAATTGATCTCTGGCTTCTATCGCCCGGGCTTCGGAAATAAAACCGTTATTTTGCAATTTCCGTTGGAATTCGGTTCCTTCCTGATCGATTGCTTTCGCTTTTATATTCAATTCTGTCCTGCGATCTTCCTGTTTTTTCAGAAAAGCCTCGTTCAATTCGACTGCCAGCTGATAATTATTCAAAAGTGTATCCGTGTTGATATATACAATTTTTGTTGCATCGGCAGTACCGGCAACTTTACTGGTCATTGCAGTTTCCGGTGACTTATGGCCAGAAAAGTACAATACATAAAGTACAATCACTGCAACGAACAACACAACATTCAATACAATGGACAAATTCTTCATAAAATCATAACTTTATTAATACTAAATACTTGCCTATCTTTATTTTTCTCCGGTTAGCCCAACAAGGAAAAATTACAGACACAATAGCACTACAAAGATATATTTATCTTGAATCAATTATCTTGCTTTTCCTTTTTTTTCAAATAATAAATCTTCTTTAACAGATCGATTTCATTAGGATTGAGCCATTCTTTCTGATTTTTTACCCGCCGTCTCATTCGGAGCATTTTATAGGCATCGACCGACTGTGTACCGACTCCGATACCGACATCAACATGCCCTTTCATCTCGACACTCCGGGCATATTCGTTGAGCATCATCCGTTGATTCATATCGGCATCCATATAGTCTACAGGCGCATAAGCCTGCTTCAATATGCCGGTCATATTATTACGGGCATTGATCAGATTTTGTCTTTGCACCTCTCCCCACCGGCGTAAAATCAAAGCTTCTGATAATTGTAAGGTATCGGGAGACAGAAAAACCCCCATCATGTACCGATCTTCGAGCAAAGTATCGGGCATGACAACAGTACAAGGTTTATAGCCGACAAAAGTAAAGCGGACGGTATCTTTACGACCGATTTTCAACACAAAGCATCCCATTTGATCGGAAATAGTTGCTTTACCTTCACCATAACGACAAGTCACATTAGGAAGTGTCTGTGAATCCTGAGTGTCGAAGACTACTCCGGAAAATACAACACTATCCGAAACGACGACCCTCTGTGCACAAACAATTGGAGAAAGAAAAATAAAGAATAAAACGATAAAATTAATTTTTACCATGTTCCTTAGCAATCTCGGTATGCTGTAAAATATTCAAGAGTAGTTCCCGAGCCCGGAACAATTGAGCTTTCACCGTCCCCAGAGGAATAGCCAGGGTATCGGCGATTTCTTCATATGAAAATTCGTCGAAATAGCGTAATTCGATTAACCGGCGATATCTTCCTTTCAAAAGAGCGACCTTTTCCCGCATAAAATCGGCACGTTGCTGACGAATCGCTTCTTCATCCGGCGTTCTGACATCAGCTGGAATACTATTGATATACCCTCTGTCTTCAGGATTGATATCGTCGACATCCAAAGACACAGTCTGCGCCTTTCTTTTCCGGATAAAATCGATCGTATTATTCGAAGCAATCTTAAACAGCCAGGTGCTGAAAGCAAATTGTGGAGAATAATAGTTCAAACTGGCAAATGCCTTCTCGAAAGCCTCGAACATCAAGTCTTCGGCATCAGTCCGATTGTTTACCATTTTAAGGATCATAAAATATACAGAATCCTTGTAACGCTTAAAAAGTTCCCCATAAGCTTTCTCATCTCCGGCAATTGCGTTACGAACTATCTTATAGTCGTATAAAGCTTTTTCAGATAAGTTGTTAGTTATCTCCATTTCTTTGCAGTAAATATTGAATAAAAATTATAATACCATTGAAATATAAAACCCAAGGTATTTACAGTGAACGAAGTTAAGAATAATTTCCTTTGCCCCAGATGTTTTAATACCACATTTATTACTATAAAATCTATTAAAAATGTTAATATTATAATTCCGGCACTGTATTCACGTAATGTTCCTTGTATAATAAAATAAAATGCCGACAAATAAACGATACTTTCAACGATAAAGTCGACATCGCTACTCAAACGCACAGCCAATGGCCACCGACGTTTCGTAGCATAATAATAAGAATAATCATCTTTCCAGGCTTTTTTCCGCTCGTCACAGATCATCACCCGGGTATCGGGGTCTTTTACCACTTTGACCGTTCCTTTTTTAGCCATATCTTTTACGATTTCTGTATCGTAACCGATATATTCCTGGGTATTAGCGGTAAACCCTCTTTTCTCCAGATAGTATTTTTTCCGGTATCCCATATTATTACCATTTCCGACCACCTGTAGTCCCCGTCTATTCAGCACCATCGTCTTCCAGAACCACAAGAACCGGAAATAACACCTGAATTTTCCTCCCGCACCGTCTACCGGATAATTGGAGTATCCGATCACGACCGCCGTATCGGGCGTAAAATAAGAAGCCATCGCATGCAGCCATCGCCCGGATCCGGGCTTACAATTAATTTCAGAAAAAAGCAACACATCATATTGTGCCGCGAGGACACCTATATTAATAGCAATCTTCTTCGTACGCCGGAATTTCGTTTCAGGAAAAATCCGGGTAGTCTTCAAATGCGGGTATTTCTGTTGCAAATCGGATAAAACATCCTGCGTCTCATCCTCGGAACATTCGTCTACGACAATCACTTCATATTTCGGATATTCTTGGGTCAGAAATGCTTCAAGATTCTGTTTCAATAGCTCGGCCTTATTCGAACAGGTAATAATTACCGAAACTCCTTCCTCGGGTTCTACAGTTGCCGGTCTTTTTTTAGTGGTAAGTACCGTACTGCGTAAAATGATCATAATCAAATGGGCAAAAAAAAGGAGGATCAACAACAGGAATAACCAACCATTATAGCCTAATCCTACCCAAAAATCAACAAAATTATTCATTTCAAATTAAAAAATCATAAACCTCTATAAAGCCATAAAGCGCTTTATTACATCCTTTTCTAAATACATTCAAAAAAAAATCACACAAATATAGTCACTTATTGACGATTTATTTTGCTATTCAGAATATATTTTATCACTTTTAGTGTGAATTTACTAACATTAATTTCAATTACTATGAATCAGAAAGCAAAAGGAATTATCGGTATTTTAACCGGAGGAGGAGATGTACCAGGATTGAATCCCGCCATCAGAGCAGTCACCATACGTGCCTTACGAGAAGGGTATAAAGTGATCGGAATCCGGCGGGGCTGGAAGGGTTTGGTCGATGTCATCCGGGACAAAAAAGTAGATAATTCATGTAATTATTTCGAGTTGACCGAAGAAATCGTAAATAAAGCAGGACGAACAGGAGGTACTTTTTTACATTCATCCCGGACACGTGCTTCGCATGTCCCCCAATCAGCCGTTCCCGAACATCTGAAGGACAAATACAATGCAGAAATAAACGATTTAACCCCTGAAGTCCTGAAGAATCTGGAATTTATCGGCATCGACTACCTCATCCCAATCGGAGGAGACGACACCTTAAGCTATGCCGTACGCCTGAGTCAGGAAGGAGTAAAAGTAGTAGCGATCCCGAAAACGATGGATAACGATGTACCGGGTACGGACTATTGTATCGGTTTCAGTACCTGTATCACCCGGACGATCGAGCTGACCCATGACTTGCGAACTTGCGCCGGTTCACACGAACGGCTGCTGGTACTGGAAGTCTTCGGACGCTATGCCGGTTTCTCAGCCATGTTACCGACACTGGCAGGAGCAGCAAACCGCTGTGTGATTCCCGAATACCAATTCGATATCGAACGGTTAGCGGAATTATTATGCCAGGACCGGTATACCAATCCGAGCAAGTATTCAGTGGTACTGGTATCCGAGGGAGCTAGTTACAGCGGCGGCCAGATGATGTTCCAAAGTGATGAAGCGGACATGTTCGGTCATAAGAAATTAGGAGGAATTGGAGATTATGTTTCCAACGAGCTTAAAAATCTTTCTCCTAAGTTCAATAAAGGGGAAACCATCAATGTCATCAATCAAAAACTTGGTTATCTGGTACGTTGTGGAAATCCGGATGCGATGGACTCTATCGTGCCTATGGCTTATGGTAATCTTGCACTCGATTTAATCTCTAAAGGAATGCACGGGCGTTTAGTCATTTTAAGAAACGGACGTTATGATAATGCACCTATAGATATTGTCACCAGTAGTAAAAAATTGGTCGATATCAATAAATTCTATAATACCGATCGTCTGCGTCCTCAATACAATAGCTTCGAATTTATGCCGCAAATGATTCTTTAAAAGCTAAAGGCTAGAGGCTAAAGGCTAAGAACGATTAAACGCTTATAGCTTTTAGCCTTTCGCTTATAGCTTTAAATTACTTAGTTTTTTTAGGGGTCGGTGCCTTTTGTTTCATAGCGGCAGAATCGGGAGCGATGCTATCCACTGCAATAACGACAGTCTCTGACTCGATAACGGTTACTGAATCAGCGGGTTGCTCTGTTGCCTGAACTTTCGCCTGTTCCTTTTTCTTCTGAGAATTTCCGCAAGCGGCCATAAACAATACTACTGCAACCATTGTAGTAAAGACCCAAGCTGTAGAACCTTTTGTTTTCATTTCCTGTTTTTATTTAGTATTACAGAAAGATTTTACGCAATCCTGAACAAAAAGTTTTATTACAGGTCGCCGGACATACGGTTCCGGATGATTTTTTCGAAAAAATAAGGGTAAATCCGATATCCGAAAGGCTCACACCCTTCGAACAAAAGTATTCTCCGAAGACCAGAAAATAAATAAATCTCATGTACTGATTTTAAATTACACAAAAATTTGTCACGACTAATTGTATTTCTCTTTGCAAATTGTGTACCTAAAACAACTATCTTTGTCCTATAAGATTATCGGATAGCACACAGAACTAATTTATTTACAATCGATTGAATATCTACAACACTATAAAAATAAGTTTATGAACATACATCTTATTGCTATCGGGGGAAGCGCAATGCATAACCTGGCGTTAGAACTTCATAAAAAAGGATATCAGGTGACCGGTTCGGATGACGAGATTTTCGAACCCTCGAAATCCAGATTAGAAGCAGCAGGCCTGTTACCGGAAAAGTGGGGTTGGTACCCGGAACGCATCACCTCCCGTTTAGATGCCGTCATTTTGGGTATGCATGCCCGGGAAGATAATCCGGAACTACAAAAAGCACAGGAACTTGGAATTCCGATTTACAGCTATCCGGAGTATCTGTACGAGCAAACCAAAAACAAATTACGGGTCATCGTCGGCGGAAGTCATGGAAAAACGACCACAACTTCGATGATCATGCATGTTTTGAAAACATGCGGAATAGAATTCGATTATATGGCCGGAGCTTTATTGGAAGGCTTCGATACCATGGTTCACCTGAGCGACCGAAGTAAAATCGCTGTTTTCGAAGGAGACGAATATCTTTCTTCTCCCATCGACAGACGCCCCAAATTCCACCATTATCACCCCGATATCGCTATCCTCACCGGCATAGCCTGGGATCATATGAACGTTTTCCCTACTTTTGAAAACTATGTAGAACAATTCGCTCTTTTCACCCAACAGATCACTCCGAACGGTAAACTCATCTATTACGAAAATGATGAAAATTTACGACAGATCGCCTCTCGGGTACCTGCTTCTGTACAAGCGATCCCATATACAAGTTTTCCTCATTATACCGAAGAAGGAACCACTTATTTAGCAGGTAGCTTACCGACCCCTATTCAGGTATTCGGAGAACATAATCTGCAAAACATTTCAGCCGCCTATCTGGCTTGTAAAGAATTGGGCATCGACGAAACCGCTTTTTTAAAAGCCATCGCTACTTATAAGGGAGCAGCCAAACGCCTGCAAAAAATAGCCGAACAAAACGATACAGTCGTATTCCTCGATTTCGCCCATTCGCCATCAAAATTACAAGCGACCATAAAGGCTGTACGGGAACAATATCCCCGACGCAAGTTAATCGCTTGTATGGAATTACACACTTTCAGCAGCCTGAATGCAGCTTTCCTTCCACAATATCGTCATACCATGGACCTGGCAGACGAAGCTATCGTATTTTTTAATCCGGAAGTCGTAAAGCATAAACGCTTACCTGAGATCAGTTCCGAAGATGTCAGAAAAGGTTTCGACGATACGCAATTGAAAGTATTCACGGATAACCGGCAATTACTAGAAGAGCTAACACAAAAGAATTACGAAAATAGTGTATTGCTCATTATGACTTCGGGCAATTTTTCAGGCATCGATATAAAAGAATTAGCCACGCAACTCATTCATAAATAAAATATGAGGGTGTCCAAAAAGGCAAAATACCCCCTTGTAGAATCGGATATTTGATTTCAGTCTCCAATAGGGATACGAATAAATCGAGGGTGCCAAATACTTTTTGGACACCCTCATCTCACCAAGCTTCTCCTCTCTCCGAACAAGAACATATTCGTATATTATCTCAAACAAATTATACGAAACAACTATTATCAATCCATTTTGTGACGTAATTTCAAAATTTAATTATAACTTATAAACGAAGGCTAAGGCAAATGTAAATAATTTTCAAAAGAAACACAAGAAACGGTCTTTACAAGTAAACATTTTTATATTGCGTCAACCATGGATATGTCAATAAATCAAAGGCTTGCTAATTTTCTCTATGAGAAAAAAATTTCACAAGAAGAATTACGAATTAAACTTGGTCTGAAGACACGTCAACAAGTGAGTAACTGGTTAAATTGCCGGGATCACATACCAGACAAGCATCTGATGGGAATTATCCGTCTATTCCCGGAACTAAATGCCAATTGGCTCATCCGTGAAATAGGAAGTCCGCTTATAGACCAAAAATCTCTCCGGCAAATCAATCGGAACGAATTCGGTTTCTGCGAGGAATGTTTGGAAAAAGACAAAGAAATAGAAACCCTGAAAACCCTACTACTCAAGAAAGAAGAAGAAATCGAGAAAAAAGAAAAAGAGATGCGAGAATCTTGCCGGGAATTAGGGAAAATGGAAGAACGTCTATCCCAATTCGAAAAAGTATTAGCACAAAAAGAATGTACCCATTAGAATAAAAATCCATTATTATTTGGAATTTAAAAAAAATCATTTCTATATTTGTTGCATCAAAAGAGAATAGAAGAGATGACAAAACAAAATCACATGACTCAGAATTGGTGGTGGCGCCGGTTGAACTTCGTAATAAACGATGAGGTAATGTGATTCTATTGTATAAAAGAACTGAAACGCCTGATGTTTATTACGAACATCAGGCGTTTTTCTTTTGCTTAATCATTAAAATCAGATAAACACACTAAAACGCAAACAACATGAAAGGAGACAAGAAAATTACCCTGACAGAAAAAGAATTACCGACCCACTGGTACAACATCGTGGCGGATATGACCAACAAACCGTTACCTCCTCTGAACCCTGTAACCAAACAAGCAGCCAGTAAAGAGGACTTTTTGCCTATTTTTGCCGAAGAGTTAGTCAATCAGGAATTTTCGCAAGAACGTTTTATCGAAATTCCTGAACAGGTACAAGATTTGTACAAAATCTGGCGTCCGACTCCGCTAGTCAGAGCTTATGGACTGGAAAAAGCCCTGGATACCCCGGCCAGGATTTATTTCAAAAACGAAAGTACCAGTATGGCAGGATCACATAAACCCAACACCGCCATCCCACAAGCCTATTATAACTATAAACAAGGCATCAAACGCCTGACCACCGAAACAGGCGGAGGGCAATGGGGATCTGCCCTGAGCTTCGCAGCCCGTTACTTCGGAATAGATTTAAAAGTATTCATGGTGAAGGTCAGCTATAATCAAAAACCTTACCGTAAACTGATGATGAACACCTGGGGAGCCGACGTCATTCCCTCGCCGAGCGAACTGACGGAAGCCGGAAGAAAAATCCTGAGCGAACATCTCAATTCTTCGGGTAGTTTAGGTATCGCAGTATCGGAGGCTGTTGAAATGGCAGCCAAAGATCCCCAAACCAACTATACCATCGGCAGTGTATTGAACCATGTATTGATGCACCAAACCGTCATTGGAGAAGAAGCTATTCTTCAAATGGAAAAGGCAGGAGCGGAACCCGATGTGGTGATCGGTTGTTTTGGCGGTGGCTCGAACTTCGCCGGTATCGGCTTTCCTTATTTACGCAAAAAACTAACCGAAGGGAAACAGATCCGGGTTGTTGCGGTAGAACCTCAATCCTGTCCGAAACTAACCCGGGGAACCTTCCAATATGATTTCGGCGATACCGTAGGGCTGACTCCTCTCATTCCCATGTATACCTTAGGCCATAATTTCGAACCGGCCAATATTCATGCCGGAGGACTTCGCTACCATGGAGCAGGAGCGATCGTCAGCCAATTATTAAAAGACCGGTTGATCGAAGCTGTAGATATGCCTCAGCTAGAAACTTTTGAAGCCGGAGTACTATTCGCCCGTACCGAAGGAATTATCCCTGCACCCGAATCGACCCACGCCATCGCCCAGGCGATCCGGGAAGCCCAAAAGGCCAAAGAAGAAGGAAAAGAAAAGACGATCTTATTCAATCTTTCGGGTCACGGTATGATCGATCTGTATGCCTACGAACAATACTTCGCCGGTAACCTGCAAAATTATACCATCCCCGACAGTGAAATAACCTGCTCACTGAAAGATTTGGAGAAAATTATTTAAAAGCTAAAAGGCTATAAGCTAAAAGCGATAGGCTAACCCCACTCGCCTTTAGCTTTTTGCCTTTAGCCTTTAGCTTTTTGCTTTTTGCTTATAGCTTTCCCGCCTTTCAGTTTTCCTTACAATAGCGCTTGATAACATTATAGGCGCTCACGATACCCAACTCACCGGCTTTACTCAAATCGGCATTTGCCAAAGCTTTTTGGCCGGTATAGATATACAATAGTCCCCGGTTGAAATAGGCTTCGGCAATATCCTTATCGAGTCTCAATACCTGATTAAAAGTTTCGATAGCCCTCTCGATCTCGCCATTTTTGGCATATACATTGGCCATATTGAATAAGGCAAAAACAAAATCAGAGTCTATCCGGAGACATTCATTATACCCTTCTATGACCTGAGAATAATCTATCTTGCGTTGCATTTGCTGTTGTTCACCGACAATACGGGGAGTCTTATCATCCACAGATTCGATATAATCGAACATTAACATTCTGGCATTAGCTAAATTAAACAGTGCCAAAAGATTATCAGGTTCTTTCTCCAATATCGCCGAAAAGTCTTCGATGGCTTTGGCATACTCCTTTTGATTGAGATAAATACTTCCCCGGAT
Source organism: Odoribacter sp. N15.MGS-14 (assembly GCF_000980245.1). Lineage (NCBI taxonomy): Bacteria > Pseudomonadati > Bacteroidota > Bacteroidia > Bacteroidales > Odoribacteraceae > Odoribacter > Odoribacter sp. N15.MGS-14. The sequence goes on along the minus strand of NZ_LARE01000052.1, from coordinate 2,543 downwards.
CAAATAAGCATCCGTATCCCCTGTCTGCATTATCCGCCCGGTCAGCTCTTCGACATAAGATTCTGCAAAATCGGCCGGATATACCAAATCTTTATTACATAGCGTAATAGCCGGATTATAATTATGTGCCTGATTATAATCCATAATATGCCGGTTATAATATTGTACTTTACCACTTCTCAAGGAATCCAGGCTCAGGTATTGCACATAAAATACATCCTGCAATTCGATGATCACTTTCTTATCCTGCACCCGTCCGTTGATCACATCCCGCACTTCGTCATGCCGGGCATTGATATCGATCAACTTCTGGAAATTGGCCGTAGTATCTACCAAAGCATTCTTATCTCCTTCTTTCATCCGCTTATAGCGATCCATGATCTGCATCGCCAAATAATGATCCTTATCGGCAGCCTCGAAATCCTTTAACTCCTGATTAACGGCCGCCCGTGCCAGATAAGCTTTCACAAAATCCGGATACAAATGAATACTCTCAGTGAAATCATCGTAAGCCCCATACCAATCCCGGATATCCATTTTCAGCAATCCCCGGTTGAAATAAATCAGGATATTATCGGGATTCATTTCCACCACTTTATCCAAATCCCGGATAGCCGCATTTTTCTCGCCAACCTCTGCCCGCAACATAGCCCGGTTGTAATAAGCATAAATATAATTGCTATCGATCCGGATCACTTCACTATAATCGTTCAATACTTCCGGATATTTCTTCATTTCATACCAAACCATCGCCCGGCTCATCAATATACGCTTATTCTCGGGATTAGCTTTTAAAGCCCGGTTAAAATCTTCGATGGCATTGTGATACTCTTTATGCTGAAACCACAAATATCCTCTCAAACCGAAAGCATCGTCCGAAAACATATTCAACCGGATAGCAGAAGTACAATCGGCCATCGCTCCCTCCCAATCGTCCAGTTTTTCCCGGACCACAGCCCGGTTTAAATAAGCGGCTACCAGTTTACTATCGATCATCAACGCTTTCGAGTAGTCTTTTTCAGCAGCCTTAAAATCCCCCATTTCAGCTTCGGTAATCCCCCGGTTGGCATACACATAAGCATCCCTGGGCTCTAAAGCGATCGCCTGAGCATAGTCGGCCATCGCCTCCTCATATTTACGTAAGTTATGCCAAGCCACTCCACGATACATATAAGCATGAAAATAATTGGGATTCAACTCGATAGCCTTCGAATAATCCTGTATCGCCCCTTCATAATCATCCAGATTCAATTTGGCCAGCCCCCGAAAGAAATAAGGCTCCGACAAATAGGGCTTTACCCGAATAATGTTATTAAAGTTATCTATAGCAGAAATATAATCATCGAAATAAATGGCATTTTGTCCCATCCGGAGGATGTTATTGGTATTCCACTGAGCATATCCCCTCCAAGAACACAGGAACAAAAAAGCAAATAAAATAAACGTTCTCCTCATTTTTCTCTAAAGTTTATGCGCTAAAGATAAATAAAAAAGATATCGGATACAAATAAAGCCCAAATGGATCGTTGGTATAACATAACTTCAAAAACAGACGGATCAAAAAAGATGGAGCCCAAGAAGAGCCCCATCTTTATATCATTCCGCTTTCAAAATCCGAATCGATCCGGCAACGTACTATTCACGAGGTGCATAGTCGTTATCATCGTCTTCGTCGATTCCAGGAGTGAATTTCCAGGTATCGATGTCTATCGGAGTACTCATCGACGATCCTCCGGTAGTCACATACCCGTAATCATTAAAGGTAAATCCTACGGCATAGGCACGTCTGTTCATCGCAGCAGGCAACTCGGTCACTTCATCCCAACGGTCAGTATCGATATTATATTCCCAGCAAGTACCCGGATAACTACCGTTACCTGTAGCCACATATCCTTTCAATACACCTCCATCTCTTGAAGACACAAAAGCAACGGCATATGCGCGGGGAATCTGATTGTAATCATTGTCGAAACCACGTCCGTCCTGATCAACCAAAGGCTCTTTATCATCCCAGGTCGTACCGTCGAAGGTATATACATCCCGGCGGAAATTGGAGCCGGAAGAAGAAGCAGCACCAAGACATACCACAGCTTTGTCTTTGATCACAAAAGCAACGGCACCACAACGGGGATCGCCAGGGAAGTTAACGTTACTCCAGGCATCATCTCCTGGTTTAGAGGGATCGAAACAATAAATATCGTTCACCACCATTGCACCGCTAACCAGTCCGGTCCCGACATAACCTTTACCATTTAAAGAAAAGGCGATACCGTCTCTACGTCCACCATCTACACGATCCTTAGGCTTCGGTAATTTAGTGGCAGGAGCCGAACTCCAACTAACTCCATCGAAAGTATAAAAATCGTCATAATATGTTTCGACACCCAAAAATTCACGGTATCCGGTTCCGACATAAGCCACCTGATGACCTTCTTCACCGACGACGAATGCCACAGCACCGGCACGTCCAACAGCAGGAAAATTGGCGACAGAGACCCACGATTTACCGTTAAACTTCCAGAAATCCGTCAGATATTTATCCT
>NZ_LARE01000224.1:0-216 GCF_000980245.1 Odoribacter sp. N15.MGS-14 | reverse complement strand
TCTTACTACTTGCGTATGGGATATCTCATCTTGAGGGGGGCTTCACGCTTAGATGCCTTCAGCGTTTATCCCGTCCCGACTTGGCTACTCGGCCATGAGATTGATTCTCAACCGATGCACCAGAGGTCAGTCCATCCCGGTCCTCTCGTACTAAGGACAGCTCCTCTCAAATATCCTACGCCCACGCCGGATAGGGACCGAACTGTCTCACGACGT
>NZ_LARE01000223.1:0-227 GCF_000980245.1 Odoribacter sp. N15.MGS-14 | reverse complement strand
CACCCCCTTTATCGTTACTTATACCTACATTTGCTTTTCCACACGCTCCAGAAAGGCTCACGCCCCGCCTTCAACGCTGAGTGGAATGCTCCCCTACCGATGTTTACACATCCCAAAGCTTCGGTAGAATACTTGATGCCCGATTATTATCCACGCCAAACTCCTCGACTAGTGAGCTGTTACGCACTCTTTAAATGAATGGCTGCTTCCAAGCCAACATCCTAGCT
>NZ_LARE01000221.1:0-227 GCF_000980245.1 Odoribacter sp. N15.MGS-14 | reverse complement strand
ATGTGAATGGAAATGCCGTCGCTCAACGGATAAAAGCTACCCTGGGGATAACAGGCTGATCTCCCCCAAGAGTCCACATCGACGGGGAGGTTTGGCACCTCGATGTCGGCTCATCGCATCCTGGGGCTGAATTCGGTCCCAAGGGTTTGGCTGTTCGCCAATTAAAGCGGTACGCGAGCTGGGTTCAGAACGTCGTGAGACAGTTCGGTCCCTATCTGTTGCGGGCG
>NZ_LARE01000222.1:0-227 GCF_000980245.1 Odoribacter sp. N15.MGS-14 | reverse complement strand
GCTAGTAATCGCGCATCAGCCATGGCGCGGTGAATACGTTCCCGGGCCTTGTACACACCGCCCGTCAAGCCATGGGAGTCGGGGGTGCCTGAAGTACGTGACCGCAAGGAGCGTCCTAGGGCAAAACCGATGACTGGGGCTAAGTCGTAACAAGGTAGCCGTACCGGAAGGTGCGGCTGGAACACCTCCTTTCTGGAGAGTACGATTACTTAAAGATGAATACGAAT
>NZ_LARE01000051.1:0-22685 GCF_000980245.1 Odoribacter sp. N15.MGS-14 | reverse complement strand
ATAAGGTTTATGGTTTTGATCGTATACTAGTTTTGTCCGGATAAATCCGATGGGCATATATTCGTACAAGTTTTTGAAATATTCCTGTTCCTTCTGTGCCTTGATCTTTGCCCGGTGGAGTTCCATGCAGATACTGATGATATTTCCCAAAGTGGCGAACCATTGATAGTCTTCAGGACTCCATTGCCGGTATTCATCGGCAATATCTATACCCATATAACCCCACACCTGTTCCTGCGCAATCATCGGGATTACCATAAGAGATCTGATTTTGCGGGAGGCTAAAAATGCTTTTTCCAGCTGTGCTTCTGCGGGCAGTTCGTCCAGATTGAATAAAAGAATCGGATGGCGTAGGAGCATTTCTTCGGTCCACCACGGGGTGTTGTGGGTGGGGAGATCGTGCAAGCGTTCCTGTTGCGGAATCACTCCCTGTACATTAACCTCGAAGGTACAGTTTTGCCGCTGCTTTTCCCAGTCGTATTCGACGATATAAGCCCGGCTACCATGAAATTGCTCCAATAAATTTTCCAGAATTTTGCAAATGACTTCCTGCGTATCCTCTGTTTTCAAAAAAGCTAACAGCGAACGGGAAATATCGTTTTGCTGGTGCAGGCGGACATTGAATTTGGCAAGTGCTTTTTCTGCCTTAATTTCGCGTGGATCGGTAATATATTGTAAAAATCCCCAGGCTATCAGGTGACCGTTGGTATCGGTTTCCTTTTCTCCGAGCTGCGAATGGACCCAGATTTCTCCATATGGGGTTTGAAGAGGAAAGGTTTGGTCATAAATCTCTTCCTGCTTGATAGAAGCGAATTCCCGTGTAATCATATTCCGGTAGCCGGCGTGAATCAACTGACGAAAATCTTCGAAAGAAATTATTTCGGAATCCAGTCCTAAAAGCTTAATGATATAATCCGAACAGATATATATTTTATCATGAAAATCAGCTTTCCACCAACCGATTTTTGCCCTGTCCATCAATTGTTGAAGACGGGAAATGCTTATATTTTGTATGGCCATGGGTAGAATATAGGATTAGTGTGTAATTCTGCAATACAAGTTTTATTATTCGTACGAAAATAAGCAATATTTGCCACTTTTTACCTATTTACTTGTTTAATAATTGTGTATCTTGCAAGCCCGGAGCAAATTTGCTCCGGGCTAAAAAACTGACAGGATAGAAGGATCTTGCCGATAAGGTAAAAAGAAATGAGACTTTTTAAAAGTAAAGAAAAATTATCCGAGAGTGAGTCTGCGTATTTGGCTGATATAGAACAAAAAATCAAGGCTTACAAAGCGAAGGGATACCGGGTCCCTACCCGTAAAATGATTAAAACGGCGGCCCAGATAAAAGGGATTCGCCGCAGTGCCGCTATCAATACGGCGGTTTTGGATTTGGTGGCTGCCCATATCCATGAAGGTATGACGACGGAAGAAATCGATACATTAGTCTACAATTTTACGATCGCTCACGGAGCTATTCCTGCTCCCTTGAATTATGAGGGATTTCCGAAGAGTGTGTGTACCTCGGTGAACGACGAAGTATGCCACGGTATTCCTTCCAAAGACGTTGTATTGAGAAATGGGGATATTATCAATGTAGATGTTTCTACGATTCTGGATGGTTATTTTTCGGACGCTTCGCGGATGTTTATGATCGGTAAAGTAAGTCCTGAAATGCAGCGTTTGGTGCAGGTAGCCCGAGAATGCCTGGAAGCCGGTTTGCAAGCCGCCCGTCCCTGGGGCTTCCTGGGGGATATCGGGGCTGCCGTTCAAGAACATGCCGAAGGCAACGGGTATTCTGTCGTACGGGAATTCGGCGGGCATGGGGTGGGACTCAAATTTCATGAAGATCCTTTTGTCAGCCATGTCGGACGCCGCGGTACCGGTGTTTTGCTGGTACCGGGAATGGTATTTACTATCGAACCGATGATCAATATGGGATCCCGCAAAATTTTTATCGATGCCGATAACGACTGGACGGTATTGACAGACGACGGTATGCCTTCTGCACAATGGGAGTATACGGTGCTGATCACCGATACCGGGGCGGAGATCATCACCGGATAGATCAGAGATAACGGATTATTTCTTCCGGACGGTCTACAATATGACAGGCTCCGTTTTCTGTCAGTTCCTGACGGGGACGGAAGCCCCAGCTGACGCCGATGGAAGTGATGCCACTGCGCCGGGCTGTTTGCATATCTACCCCCGAATCTCCGATATACAACGCATCCGCAGGAGTTATTCCGGTTAGGTGTAAGATCTCGTAGACAATTGCCGGATCGGGTTTTGCAGGTATGTGCCCGCGTTGTCCCAGTACAACCTTGAAAAGATCCGTGCCGAAATAATGCCGGATCAGCTCGACGGTCCCCTGATGATATTTATTGGAAGCTACAGCAAGCTGTATACCTTTGGCCGATAAGTGTGACAATAATTCCGGGATACCCGGATAAGGGCGGGTCAGGTCTGTCTTGTGTCGCTGATAATAGCCTACAAATTCTTCCCGTAACTGCAGGATAGTCGGTTCACAGCGTTCCGCTTCGGGTAAAGCCCGTTCGATCAATTTTGTAATACCGTTTCCGACAAAATAGCGGTAAGCCGGCAATTCATGTTCCGGATAGCCATGTTGCCGGAGAGCATAGTTGGCACTTACAGCAAGATCGTCGATGGTATTCAGTAGCGTCCCGTCTAAATCGAATATAACCAGTTTTTTATTCATCTTGTTTTCAATTCTTTATACATCATTTCATAAGTAGGTACAGGAAGGTGGAGGGCTTTACCGCTTTCAACCACATAACCGGTCAGCGTTTCTAATTCTGTCGGTTTGTGCTTCCTGAAATCCGTATGCATCGAAGTGGTGGCGTCATAAGGCATTTTCTCCTGGTCGGCAATGACTTGCCGGATCATATCTTGAGGTAGATGTATCCCCTGGGCCTGTGCTACTGCATAAAGTTCTTCGCCCAGCTTTTCATAACCGGAACGATGAAATTCGAGTACTTCTCCTATGCTTTGATCATAGTATGAAGTGAGGGTGGCACTCAGAGAGATCAGAAAGAATTTTCTCCAGATCCGGTCGTGTATGTCTGCGGGATTTAAAGCTGAGATACCTGCCCGGCTCATCAATTGCAGCAATTCGGCCTGACGCAGACGGTTGCCTTCCGGATCACCGAACCAAAGCCGGTCCTGCTCTGTAAATTTACTGACTGTTCCCGGAGCCGAAAGCCGGGCTCCGATATACACACAACCGTACCAAACCTGGTGTCCCGGGACTAGCCGCCGGATTTCTTCCGTAATATTCGCTCCGTTTAATAAAGGAATAATAACGGTCGACGGCCCGATAAGAGGACGTATTTCTTCAAGATTTCCGGCTAAATCATAGCTTTTGGTGGTACAGAACAGATAGTCGACCGGGCCGATGTCCTTCGGAGAATGAGTCGCCAGGGTCGGATGGACGATGATTTCTTCGTGCAGAGTCTGAATTTTCAGTCCTTCACGTGAAATGACTTCCAGATTTTCCCCCCTCGAAATAAAGTAAATTTTAATGTTTTCTGATTGCCGGTAAAAATGAGCCAGTTTGCCCCCATAGTAACCCCCGACACCGCCGATCCCTGAAAATGCAATTTTAATCTCCATACTACTTTCTTTCCGATTCGACTCCAAAAGTATGTTTTTTGTCAGAAAGATCAAAAATGAGGGGGAATTAAATAATTGTAACGAATAAGTGACAGAATGATTCTATGATAAAGGATCCTGAGGGCGCTTTGTTTATGGCCCTATGTTGGCCGCCGGGGACTGTGTAAGTCCCGCGGACAAGGTGCCCGCAGGATCCGAAGACTTTATAAGCTAAAACGTTATGCCGAAGCTGAACATACCGATGTGTTCGTAAATTGTGCTGAGCAGGCCTAATATCAGAATACCTGCCGTGCAGACAATCAGGCTGAGACGGGTATAGATATCGGAACGGACAGGGGCGATAGCTTCTTCGGTTTTGTTGATAAACATGGCTTTGACAACCAGCAGATAGTAATAGAGGGAAATGATCGTATTCAGCAGGGCGATGAATACCAATACATAAAATCCCTGTTCGGCTGCGGCGGCAAAGATGAAAAATTTACTGAAAAAACCGGCAAACGGAGGAATCCCTGCTAAAGAGAATAAAGCCAGCATCATGACGATACTTAACTTCGGATTCGTGGAATACAGACCGTTGTAGTCGTCGATCGTGATCTTGCCTGTCCGGTTTTCGATGATGGCGATCACCCCGAAAGCAGCCAGGTTGGAGATCATATACACCAGGATATAATATACCAGTGACGTCATCCCGATAGCGCTCCCGCTGATCACTCCCAGCATAATATATCCGGCTTGTGAAACCGAAGAATAAGCCAGAAAACGCTTCAAATTCTGCTGGCGGATGGCAAACAGGTTGGCTACGGTGATGGTTGCGATAATGATGACATACAGGATTGCCTGCCATTCTGTCACCAGATTACCGAATACTTTAAATAATAGAGTCATCAGTACGAAAGCTGCCGACCCTTTGGAAATTACCGAAAAATAAGAAGTCACCGTAGTCGGTGCACCTTCATAAACGTCGGGTGTCCATTGGTGGAAAGGCACCAGTGAAATCTTAAAAAACAATCCCACGATAAAAAATCCGAAGGCCATATATTGGAGCGGATTCCCTGAAATTCCTGCCGGTATGTCGGCAAAATAAAGTGTACCGACCGTCCCGTAGATCAGGGAAATACCGTAAAGCGACAATCCCGAAGCGAAAGTGGCCGAGAGAATATATTTAGCCCCGGCTTCTGCCGACTGGTGTTTGTATTTGTCGAATGCAGACAACACGGCCATCGGAATAGAGGCTGTCTCCAGGCCGATGAAAAATAACAGAAAATTGCCCGCAGAAATCATGAAATACATACCCAGCAAGGAGGAGAACAGAATCAGGTAAAATTCTCCCCGGCGGATCAGGACCGACTCGCTGTTTACCCAATTATAAGCCTGGAGCAGGACAATAAGCGTACCTGTGTTCAGGATAGTTTTTACGATCGAACCGATGGGGGTGCACACATACATCCCTCCGAAAGCCTCTGCCGTCCCGGCAGGGAAAAGATTCAGTAGTGTATGGGCCAGAAACAATACACAGGCTACCGGATGAAAATATTTCAGGCTTTTCTGAGAGCCGAACAAGTCGTATACCAGCAGGATCAACATGACGGCGATCAGTGAAAGCTCTTCTTTTAGGAACAGAAAATTAGAATATCCCATATTTAATAATTTTACGATTTACGATATCTTAAAACGGCCACAATCCGTTTAAACTTTCCCGGATCATATCCGATATCCACAACGGAGCCAGCCCTATCCCTGCAATGGCGAGGATCAGGACGATGGCCGAAAAACGTTCGTACCATACAGCATCGGTCAGTTGCAGGTGGTGTTCGTCGACCACTTTGCCATAGAGTAGTTTACCGACAACCCGCAGGATATAGACGGCAGTGATCACAATCGAAGTGCAGGCCAGGATAGTCATCACCCGGTGGAATACATCGGCATGCTGGAAGGAACCGACAAAAATAGTCATCTCGGCTACAAAACCGCTTAGACCGGGAAGTCCTAATGAAGCCAAACCGGCGATCACATAGCAGGCCCCCAGGAAGGGGATAATCTTCATCAGGCCTCCCATTTCCCGGATATCCCGGGTATGGGTCCGTCCGTAAATCATACCGATCAATGCGAAGAACAATGCTGTCATCAGTCCATGGCTCAGCATCTGCATAATGGCTCCTGTCATGGCCGTCTGATTAAGCATCAGGATTGCGAATAATACCAGACCGCAATGGCTGACCGAGGAATACGCATTGATGTATTTCAGGTCGGTTTGGACAATAGCCGAATAAGCACCGTAAACCACACTGATACCCGTCAGGATAATGAATATCCACGAAAGCTCTTTAGCTGCTTCGGGCATAAGGCAAATGGCCACCCGGAAACAACCGTAGCCTCCCAGTTTCATCAGCACGCCGGCGTGAAGCATCGACACCGCTGTGGGCGCTGAAGCATGACCGTCGGGACTCCAGGTGTGGAAAGGAAAGAGAGCTCCCAGTACACCAAAACCGATAAAGGTAAGCGGGAAGAACCACCGTTGCAATTCGTCCGGAATATGCTGACGCGCAATGTCAAGAATGTTCATGCTTGTCGCTCCCGAATTGAAATAGATACCCAATATCCCGACGAGCAGCAGGGCCGAACCACCCATCAGCATCAGGGTCAGCTTCATGGCTGCATATTCTTTTTTACCGGTGCCCCAAACTCCGATCAACAGGTACATCGGGATGAGGGCGATCTCATAAAACATAAACATGGTGAAGAGGTCGGTGGAGATGAAAAAACCGAAGACACCGATACTCAACAGACAAAACCACATAAAGTATTCCCGGGGCAAGAGTTCCATCTTCCACGAAGTGAATATGCCGGTGAATACGATAATGGAAGATAATAATAACATAGCGACCGAAATGCCGTCGACCCCCACCGAATAATGAATATGAAACGGGGCATACCACACGCTGCTGGCGGTGAAAAGCATTTCTGCCGTATTTCCGCTGTTCCTTTCTCCCAGAAACAATACCGTCAGTGCTACGGCAAGAAGCAGCAGGAGGGAAGCTCCTGTCGCACAAACTGCACGAATTTGTTTGATGTCCGATGCCAAAAGTAAACCTCCTAACATCAAAACCGGGATCAGAACGAATAAGGATAAGAAATTCATAATGTTCAATTTTATAATTTACGATCCTATATCAACACCACTAATAAAACAAGCAATAAAGTGCCCACCAGGAAAACAAAAGCATACTGTTGGATTTGTCCCGACTGTAATCCGCGGATAGCGTACGACACCCGTTGGGTAATATAGGCCATTCCGTTCATGGTACCGTCGATGATGTGGCGGTCGAACCAGGCGATCGGGCGGGATACACCGTTGAAAATGATTCGTTTGGTGATAAACAGGTAAAACTCGTCGATGTAAAAACGGTGATAGGCTGCTTTATAGAAATGGGCATACATATGTTGCAGCCGGTCGGGAATGTCGCACTTCGATTTGTAAAAGAAAGTGGCGATACCGATGGCGATTAAAGCGATTATAATGCTGGGAATGGCGACACTCCAATCCAGGTGGATGTGGTAAACCAATCCGTCGCTGCTCACAAAATGCCCGAACGGGATGAAACCTGCAAAAAGTGTGATCGCGGCAAGGATCATCAGGGGAATGGTCATCGAGCGGGGAGCTTCGTGGGGAGTATGTGCGTACTGTGACGGAGTGCCCCAGAAGATATTGTAGTAGAGCCGGAACATGTAAAAAGCTGTCAGACCGGCAATAAAACTCATCAGGATACCGAAATTCGGGTTGAAATCGAAAACGGCTGTCAGAATCTCGTCTTTACTGAAAAATCCGGAAAAAGGAGGAATTCCCGATATGGCCAGACAAGCGACGAGGAAGGTCAGATGCGTAAAAGGCATATATTTACGCAGACCACCCATGCGGCTCATTTCATTGCTGCCGATGGTATGGATGATGGCTCCTGCGCAAAGGAAGAGCAGGGCTTTGAACATGGCATGTGTGAAAAGGTGGAACATCGAAGCCATATAGCCGAGTCCCTGATGGTCTCCCATACCCGAGACTCCGAGCGCAACCATCATGAAACCGATCTGAGAGATGGTAGAAAAAGCCAGTACCCGTTTGATATCGGTTTGTACGCAGGCTACTACGGCTGCATACAACGAAGTAAAAGCCCCGACATAACCGATGCCGACCAACACATCCGGGGCTGCACTGACGTATACAGGGAACAGACGGGCCACGAGAAAAACGCCGGCAACCACCATCGTTGCTGCATGAATCAGAGCCGATACCGGGGTAGGACCTTCCATCGCGTCCGGTAACCAGATGTGTAATGGGAACATTGCCGATTTTCCGGCCCCACCGATGAATATCAGAGCCAAGGCCCAGCTCATCACGGAAGCTCCCATGAAAGTGACACCTGCAGCTCCTGCAAAAACGGAAGCATCACCGGAAGTCAATAATTCGAAGCTGAATGTCTTGGTGAAATACGACAGCAACAGAATGCCCAGTAAAAAGCCCAGGTCGGCAAAACGGGTGACGATAAACGCTTTTTTCGAAGCTGCGATGGCTTCGGGTTTTGTGTAGTAGAATCCGATCAGCAGGTAGGAAGAAACACCCACCAGCTCCCAGAAAATATACATCTGGAAAATATTGGGAGCTACTACCAGACCTAACATAGAAAAGGTGAACAAGGATAGAAAAGCGTAGTAACGCTGAAAACCGCGTTCGCCTTTCATATAGCCCATACTATAAATATGTACCATCAGCGATACCGTTGTGATGACCACCAGCATCATGACAGAAATCGGATCCAGCAATATACCCAGATCGATGTGGAGGGCTTCTGTGAAACGCAGCCATTCGAAATCGACAGGCATTATCCGGGCAAATACACCGTCTACCCGGGGAGCTGAAAAATAGAGTCCTGCAGTGATATAGGCCAGGCCTGTTGTGACAGCCAGAGAGAGGCTGCCGATATAGCCGGCTGTGTTCGGACGGAGTTTCATCCCGAATAATCCGAGCACCAGGAAAGTGAGCATCGGAAGCAGGAGGATCGATATTGTATATTCCATAATCTGAAGTTTAGTCTTTCAATTTATTTAAATTCTTCACCTGAATATTCCGGATGTTCCGGTATATATTGATAATGATTGCTATGGCCACTGCTGTTTCACAGGCCGATATTCCGATAGCGAACAGGGTGAAGAAAAAACCTTCCAGTTGGTCCGGGAATAAAAAACGGTTGAAAGCCACAAAATTGATATCTACAGAATTCAGAATCAATTCAATAGAAATCAATACCGCTAACATATTCCTGCGGGTCATGAACCCGTAGATTCCGGCGAAAAACATGATCGTGCTGATCACCAGATAATATTCCATCGTTATTTCCATACTATTCAATTTTCATGTTTAACGTTTCCGGGCGATCAGGATACCCCCGATAATACAAGCCAACAACAAAACACTGATTACCTCGAAAGGTAACAGATACTGGTATTTCTCCGTCCCCATCAAAGCGGTTCCGATCACTTTCTGGTTGATCTCACCGGGTACGAAATGCGATACCGGGAACGAGTGGGTAAGCGTGATAAAGATACAGAGGGCTGCACCTCCTACCGCAGCCAGTATGCCGGCAAAAAATTTGCTGTTTTTGATCTTGTCGGCTTTCTTATTGTCGGAACTGGTCAGAAGAATCGAGAATACGTATAATACGATGATTCCTCCGGCATATACAGTCAGCTGTACGGCTCCCAAAAAGGAATAGTTCAACTCGAAATATATACCTGCCGTAGCAAATAACACGAACAGCAGATAAGTCGCCGAACGCAATATCCGCTTCGTGGTGACGGTCAGTATGGAGCAGACGACGATCACTGCTGCCAAAAATAAAAAGACCGCTTGGGGGAGAGTTATATTCATAAGATTTCTTTTATAATATACTTAATTCAATCTTTTGCCGGTCAGGCTTCATTTGTGGTTTCCAACCTGGAACCTTCGTGGTTTAGTTGGAGTACCAGTTTCTCACGGGTAAAAACGGCGTGTTCGTAGGTCGGGATAAAAGTAATGGCCTGATGGGGACAGCTCCGCACACATAGCTGGCAATACAGACAGCTACCGTGGTCATACAGATACCGCACCAGTACCTTTTTCTTTTTTCCGTCTTCGGTAGTTACCATTTCCGATTCGACACGGATGGTATCGTTCGGACAATTCATTTCACAGATACCACAGGCGACGCAATGGTGTTCGTTGCGTTCGTTGTGGGGCATCGTCAGCTCACCCCGGAAACGGTCGAACATTTTCAGGGTAGCCCGGTTCTCCGGATATTTTTCAGTAGTCTTGGGGGTGAAAAATTCCCGGAGGGTAATGCTCATTCCTTTCAGTAATGAACCTAAACCATTGAAAAATGAACTGAAATATTCTTGTGTACTTCTCATAAATCTTGCTAAAAATGTAATTTGAATACCACCACAAAGACCATCAGGAACAGGTTACACAAATTAATGGGCAACAGGTATTTCCATTCCAGTGTCAGCAACTGGTCGATACGCAGGCGGGGGAATGTCCATTTAAACCACATGATGATAAATACCATAACGGCACTTTTTCCCAGAAACCAAAAGATCGAAGGGATGTAGTCCATCACGGTGTTGAAATTTTCCCAACCCGGTATATGTAAAGGCATCCAGCCGCCCCAGAATAAGGTAGTCGCTACGGCTGCCACAATAAACATATTGACGAATTCGGCCACGTAGAAGAAACCGAAGTGCATGCCCGAATATTCGGTATGGTAACCTGCTGTCAGTTCCGATTCGGCTTCGGGTAAGTCGAAGGGACCGCGGTTGGTTTCTGCCGTACCTGCGATCAGATAGACGATAAAAGCGATTAAAGCCGGGAGATGGCCTTTAAAGATAAACCAGCCGTCTGCCTGGCTTTCGACAATCGTCGAGAGCTGCATGCTGCCGGTAAGCACTACCATCGTCAGGATCGATAACCCGATCGATAGCTCGTAGCTGATCATCTGGGCTCCGCTTCGCATGGCCCCGATCAGGGAGAATTTGTTGTTACTGGCCCAACCTGCCAGCAAAATACCGACAATACCGATGGAGGATACTGCGATCAGGAAAAATATCCCGACATTGAAATCGATAATCTCCAGCCCTTTGGCAAAAGGTATACAACTAAAAGCCAATAAAGAGGCTATGATGACAATGTAAGGAGCCAGGTTGAACAGAAAACGGTCTACATGATTGATCTCGATGATCTCCTTGATCAGCATCTTGATCATATCGGTGACAGTTTGTATCATTCCGAAAGGACCTACCCGGTTCGGACCCAGACGGCATTGGAAGAAAGCACAGACTTTCCGCTCTGCATAAATCAGGCCGAGTGCCATGACTGCATAAGCGACCAATAAACAGACACCGACCAGGACAAATTCAGTGGTGGTGACCAGCGAGGCGGGCAGATATTGGTGTAGGGTGGCGTCGACCCATTGTGTTACTACTCTAAAATCAAACATATCTTATTCTCATTTATCTTTCATCTATCATCTTTCATTTCTTATCGGTCGATGTCCGGAACGACATAGTCCAGTGAGCCGCCGATAGCGATCAGGTCGGCAATTTTGTTGTTGCTGGCGAGCAGATCGACTACCGATACCAGCGGAAGACCCGGCGAACGGAATTTCACCCGGTACGGGAATTTATCTCCGTGGCTTTCGATATATACACCGAATTCTCCCCGGGCGGCTTCGACACTCTTGTAGTATTGGCCTTCCGGAAGTTTGATGATCGGTTTGGTCTTAACGGCGAAATCTCCCTCCGGAATATTGTCGACCAGCTGCTCCAGAATGTGAAGCGATTCGACGATTTCATCCATACGCACCATGTAGCGGTTGAATGTATCTCCATGGTTGTAAGTGATTTCTTTGAAATCGACTTTATCGTATACCCCGTAAGGATGAATTTTACGGATATCGCATTTCCAGCCTGAGGCACGTCCCGAAGGACCGGTTACTCCATAGGAAATAGCATCTTCCAGAGAAAGAATACCGATGTCTTTCATCCGCTGCCGGGCGATAATATTACCGGTGAAAACACCATGATATTCTTTTAGCATAGGGGGCAGGTATCGGATGAAATCTTTGATCCTTGTGATCAGATTCGGATGGATGTCGGCCATGACTCCTCCGATGCAGTTGTAATTCTGAATCAAGCGGCCCCCACAGGTTTCTTCGAACATGTCCAGGATCTTTTCCCGGTCGCGGAATCCATAGAAGAAAGCGGTCAGGGCTCCCAGGTCCATACAGAAGGTGGACCAGAACAGAAGATGGGAAGCAATACGGGTCAGTTCGTCCATAATCGTCCGGATATATTTGGCCCGTTCCGGGATTTCCAGCCCCATCGCCTCTTCGATACACATACACAAGGCGTGACGGTTCATATGGGCCGAAAGGTAATCCAGCCGGTCGGTCAGTGCCAGAGTCTGGGGATAGGTGAGGGTTTCACACATTTTTTCGATACCCCGGTGGATATATCCACAGTTGACATCCACTTTTTTTACGATTTCTCCTTCCAGGGATACCCGGAAACGGAGCACTCCATGTGTGGCAGGGTGTTGGGGGCCGATGTTTACGACGTATTCGTCATCTTCGAAAATAACGTTTTCCCTTGCTTCGATCGTCCCTTCTTTTGTCAATTCCAGGGTAGGGGTTGCATCCGGGCTGCTTTCACTTTCCAGACGGATGGGGTTGATCTTTTCGTCCGCATCGTAATCTTTACGCAACGGATAACCGATCCAGTCGTTCCGCAGGAATAACCGACGCATGTCGGGATGGTTGATAAACCGGATACCATAAAAATCGAATACTTCACGTTCGTTGAGGTTGGCTGTAGCCCAAATGTCCGAGACACTCGGCAATTCGGGATTCTCCCGGTTTTCGGTTTCAACCCGTAAGGCCAGGTCGTGACCGTATTTGCTGGATCTCAGATGGTACATGACGCCCAGGGTTTCGCCCCAGTCCATACCGGTCATACATACCAGAAAATCGAACGAAGTATCCTTGTCGTTGCGCAAACGAAGGGCCAGATCATGAAAAGAGGTACGTGGAACGCTGACGAACCATATTCCATGTTTTTCTTCCAGGACGGCTTCCGGTACAATACTTAATATCTTCTCTTTCATAAATTGTTCGGATTACATTGGGGGGTAGCTTCGTCATTACTGTCCCTGGGGTCTTGCTGTTTGTTGGCTCCTCCGAGGAATTTCTCGACTTTGATTTTCCGTTGCAGCTGCATCATGCCGTAAAGCAGCGATTCAGGACGGGGAGGACAACCGGGAACATAGACATCTACCGGTAATATTTGATTTACACCTTTTACGACATGGTAGGATTTCTTGAACGGTCCGCCCGATATGGCACATCCCCCCATAGCGATGACATATTTGGGTTCGGCCATCTGATCGTACAACCGCCGTAATACCGGAGCCATTTTGTGAACGATAGTACCGGCAACGATGATTACATCCGCTTGCCGGGGACTGGCCCGGGTGACTTCAAACCCGAAACGGGCAAAATCATAACGTGCCGCACCCACTGCCATAAATTCAATACCACAGCAGCTGGTGGCAAAAGTAAGAGGCCATACCGAATTCGAACGCCCCCAGTTGATGAGATCGTCCAGGCATCCCACAATGATGTCGGTGCCGTTGGCCCTAAGTTGTTCGAGGTACTCATTATCTTTAAAGTCCTCATATTTCATTGATTTTATCTTGGGTTGTTTCATCGTTTTTCCGTTATTTTTTGTTCTGACTTTCCCCTTCTCTTCATCTCCAGCCTTTTACTTTTTACCTTTTTTTACTTCCATTCCAGTGCCCCTTTTCTCCAGGCATAGGCTAAGCCGAGGATCAGGATAACCATGAAAAACAAAATGTTGATCAATCCGTCGATACCTGCGTCCTGTACGGTGACGGCCCAGGGAAATAAAAATACCGCTTCTACATCGAACATCAGGAACAGGATCGCAAACAAATAATAACCGGCTTTGAACTGCATCCACGAACGGCCACGGGTTGGAATACCGCATTCATAAGCTTCTCCCTTTTGCCGGTTATAAGAACGGGGAGATACGATGCGGGCGACGCCAAGGGCAATCCCCACTAAAGCAATAGCCGTAAGAATTACGACAATTAATAAGGTCAAATTCATAACAGAATATGTTTAAAAAATACCTAAAATACTGAACTATCGGCGTCCGTTTCCAGACGATACTTCTTTATTTGAACGAATCGGCGATTTAAATAATAATTTTTTGTAGCGTATAGATGTAGTAGTCGGTGTGATCCGGCCCGGTGAAAACTGCTTGCCGGGGAATGAATTTATTCAAGGGATCTTCTGCCGGTGATTGTATTTTATTATGCCTGGACTGAATAAATAACCTGATGAAAACTTTTTTATCCAGCGTTTTGTGTGTGGTTTCTTCCGTGAGGTCACCTGCATTGAAATGCAGGAAAGATACGAGTGAGTCCAACATATTATCCGCTTGATTAATAATCGTGATATTAGACTGGACAGGAAGACATACCTTGGGGGCATCGTTGGCTTTACAGGTCTCTGACAAACAGTTACCTGTTACAAATAATAATATGATCCATTTAATAATTTGCACACTCATTTTTTTGAACGTGCGAATATACGATTTAATTTTTAGGTTTGGGATACAATTTATATTAAAAAAAACTGAATTAATTCGGCAATATTCCTTTACCTTTGCCGGTGATTACTGAGTGGGAGGCCCATCTTCAATCCTCTGTTTAAATAAATCACTATGGATAAATTACTTTCTCCGATGCAGGATTTACAACAACAATCGGCCATGCTGCAAAAAGAATACGAATATGAAAAAGAGTTGTATCGTCAGCAGACCCGTGAGGCCGGTATTCCGAAGCGAATCCAGCAAGGAGTGTGTTGGTTTCCGGTGAAGCTTGGGGCCGATCGGTATAATTCACTCAACCAGCTGACAGTCGAAGTAACGCGTACAGAGACGGAAGAGACTGAACATAGCTTTGAATACGGACGTCCTGTTTGTTTTTTTAGGATTTCGGCTGACCGGCAGATCCGTTATTTCAACTTTTCTGCTGTGATCAGTTATGTACAGGATAATAAAATGGTAGTTGTACTTCCCGGACCGCAGGTATTGCCGGAATTAGTCGTTACGGGTGAGTTGGGGGTACAGTTGTATTTTGACGATACTTCGTATAAGACGATGTTCGCTGCCCTGCGTGAGGTGGCAGAGGCAAAGGGGAATCGTACGGCTCGTTTGCGGGAGGTATTACTGGGTAAAGCACCTGCACTTCGGCGGGAGACCGGTCCGGTGCGTTTCCCCTGGCTGAATGTTTCGCAGGAGAAGGCAGTGAATCAGGTGTTGTGTGCAAAAGAGGTGGCTGTCGTACACGGACCTCCTGGAACCGGTAAGACGACGACATTGGTGGAGGCTGTTTATGAAACCCTTCACCGTGAAAATCAGGTGATGGTGTCTGCCCAGAGTAATACGGCGGTGGATTGGATTGCAGAAAAACTGGTCGATCGGGGTATCCCCGTGCTTCGTATCGGAAATCCTACCCGGGTAAACGATAAGATGCTCGCTTTTACTTACGAACGTCGTTTCGAGGCACATAGCGATTATCCGGAATTGTGGCAAATTAGAAAGACTATACGGGAGATGACCGGCCGTTTACGTAAAAGCGGGCGTGAAGACCGGGAGCGTTTGCATAATCAGCTGACTAAATTGCGGGTAAGGGCGACCGGCTTGGAGATACGTATCGATACGGAGTTGTTTACCGAAGCCAGGGTTATCGCCTGTACCTTGGTGGGTGCGGCTAGCCGGGGATTGGAGCGTAAACGCTTTTCTTCTTTGTTTATCGATGAGGCTGCCCAGGCGATCGAAGCGGCTTGTTGGATCGCGATCTCCCGGGCCGACCGGGTGATTCTGGCCGGCGATCATTGCCAGCTACCGCCGACGATCAAATGTATAGAGGCTGCCCGGGGAGGGCTCGGCCGTACTTTGCTGGAGAAGGTGGTGCTGCACAAACCGGAGACCGTGTCTTTGTTGAAAATCCAATACCGGATGCATGAAGATATTATGCGCTTCCCTTCCCGCTGGTTTTATCATGATGAGTTGGAAGCGGCACCGGAAGTGAAATACCGGGGTATCCTCGATTTCGATACGCCTGTCAGCTGGATCGATACTTCAGAACTGGATTTACAGGAAAAAGCAGTGGCAGAAGGAACCGGACGTCTGAATACCGGAGAAGCCGAATTGTTAGTCCGGGAACTGAAAAATTATATGGAACGGATCGGAATCCGGCGTATTTTGGAGGAGCATATCGATTTCGGGGTGATATCACCTTATCAGGCACAAGTCCACTATTTAAGGCATCTGTTGAAAAAAGAGCCGTTCTTTCGTCCTTGCCGTCGCCTGATCACCGTGCATACGGTTGATGGTTTTCAAGGGCAAGAGCGGGATGTGATTATGATCAGTCTGGTCAGGGCCAACGAAAAAGGGCAGATCGGTTTCTTGCGGGATCTGCGGCGTATGAATGTAGCCATTACCCGGGCCCGGATGAAATTACTGATTTTGGGCGAAGCGGTGACGTTGACCAGACATCCTTTTTACCGCGAGTTGTATGAATATATCGGTGGGCTCCGGTGAGATCAGAATAATTCTTGCCGGATATGTTCGATATCTGCTTCGTCGATGGTGTCGATGATGTTATCGAATATCATGTGAAAGCCGAAAATACCTTCAACCATTTCATCGATGGCATGTTGTTTGGGAACATGCTGAAAAACCATTCGGTACATGGCTGCTACGGCTCCTGTCCGGTCGCTGCCATGCCAGCAATGGAAGAGTAGGGGACCTTTCCGGTCGCGGATGATCTGCATGGCAGTGACCAGATCGTCCAGCCTGAGCAATGTGGCCCGGGTGGGGAGGTGATGCAGGATCAGCGAGGTGCCCTGTGCTTCTTTGGTGTCGGTGTGGTAGCAACGGAGATTCAGTATTTCCCGCATACCGAATTTTTCCAATTCCCGGAAGCAAGCTGCGGACGGCTGGTCCGAACGATATACCCCGTCTCCGATCCGGTAGAAGTTTTTCAACCGGCATTTATTACCCAGGGTGATTTTCTCTGTCTTCAGGTCCGGTAGGTGAATGGTGTATGGATACATGGTTGGTTTGGATTTCATTTGTTTTTTTATTGATCAGAATAAATCCGGTCACGATCAGGGCCAAAGCAATCGGATCGTGCCACGAAAATTTCTGTAGTCCCATCAGGATGGAAACAGCAGCACCGGTGACCGGCAGGACGTATTTATAAGCACTTTCTACGAAGGGGGTGATGTAGTTTAGGGCGTAAACACTCAAAAAA
The DNA here is from genome assembly GCF_000980245.1 of Odoribacter sp. N15.MGS-14. Lineage (NCBI taxonomy): Bacteria > Pseudomonadati > Bacteroidota > Bacteroidia > Bacteroidales > Odoribacteraceae > Odoribacter > Odoribacter sp. N15.MGS-14. Next base: position 5,623 of record NZ_LARE01000051.1, on the reverse strand, counting down.
TAGCCGATCACGGTGGCAACGAAAAGTATATAACAAATTTCGAGCCAGATGTGAAGGGGTGCCTGGGCGGAAAATAAAGGTGATCTGACCAGATCTGACAGCCCGAAAGGTAAGCTGATGATCATCGAAGATAAGCTCATCCATTTCATGACGGTGACCGAATCGAATTTTTGAGTATAAGGTTTGATCAGGATCAGAAAGAAGGAGTAGGAAACCGAAGAGCAGAAAACCAGGACATCGCCTCCGAACGAGTCTTTCACCAGGCTTCCGGTGTGGGGCATAATGGAGGCATAAAGGGCGCCTGCAATACCGAGTAGAATACCGAAGGCTTTGTATTTGGTAAATACGGTATGCAGAAAAATAACCGCCAGGGCAATGACGATGATCGGTTGGGTGGTGCGGATGACAAAAGCATCGATAGGCCCGGTCAGTGAAAGTCCATTGATATAAAACAATAAGTTACCTCCTAAGCCGAGTATACCGCCCAGTATCATCATTCCGATTTCTTTTTTTTGGGGGTGCGGACGATCGGAAGAAGTCGGGAAATAAAGGCCGATTAGCCAGAAAACCAGGGTACTGGCAGAGCAACGGAGTAACACCAACCCGTTGGGACCGATCCATTCGGGAATGATGACTTTCATAAAATTGGTGTTGAAACTATAAATGAAAGTGGTGGCCAGAATCATCAGATGACCGATATAAGCTTTGGATTTGGGCATATGTTCTTTTTAAGTTACTCAGCGATTCGGTAACTTTTTAAACGTTGGAAACTTTACTTTGTTACAGAACGTTTAATAAGCAATATACGATTTTATAAATAATAAAAATAAAACATATGAAGACAGTGATTGATAGGGCGAATACACGGGGACATGCTGATTACGGCTGGCTGAATACCTGGCATACTTTTAGTTTTGCAGACTATTATAACCCACAGCGGATTCATTTCGGGGCTTTACGGGTGCTGAACGACGATACCGTTACCCCCGGAATGGGGTTCGATACCCATCCCCACAAAAATATGGAGGTGATCTCGATTCCTTTGAAAGGTTACCTGAGGCATGGAGATAGTCTGGAGCACAGTGAGGTGATTAGTCCCGGGGATATTCAGGTGATGAGTACAGGTAGCGGGATTTATCATAGTGAATTCAACGATAGTAAAACTGAAAATCTGGAGTTTTTACAGATTTGGGTTATTCCTCGTGTAAATAATACTAAGCCGGTCTATAAAAGCTATGATATCCGCCAGGTAGACATGAAAAATCGTTTTGGCTATATAGTGGCTCCTCATGGCACTGCTCCTGGCGGTATTTTACAGGATGCCTGGTTTGCATTGGGAAAGTTAGAGAAAGGTAAAAAGATCGGGTATCATCTGCACCAGAAGAATACAGGCGTTTATTGTTTTGTCATCGAAGGTGAAATCTGTATCGAAGGTACTGATTTGTCGCGACGTGATGGTATGGGTATCACGGAGACAGACCATTTTCAGGTGGAGGCACGGAGTGAGGCTTATGTGTTGTTGATAGAAGTGGCTATGATTTAGCGTTCATCGAAGACTAAAGTTTGTAAAAATGATTTTCTTGTAAAGAAAAAACTTTATTTTTGAATGAAGAAAATGGAAAACAGGAAAATCATACACATCGATATGGATGCATTTTATGCTTCTGTCGAGCAGCGTGATCATCCCGAATACCGGGGAAAACCTTTGGCCGTAGGACGCCCGGAGGAGCGGGGTGTGGTGGCTGCTGCCAGTTATGAAGCCCGTAAGTTCGGTATTCGTTCGGCAATGTCTTCTATGCAAGCTCTTAAATTGTGTCCTGATTTAATTTTTGTACGGGGACGTATGGAACATTATAAAGCCGTGTCGGAAGAGATCCATCGGATCTTTCATGAATACACGGACCTGATAGAACCTTTAGCTTTGGACGAAGCTTTTTTGGATGTCACCGAAAATAAAAAGAATATTCCTTTAGCCGTAGACATTGCCCGGGCTATTAAAAAAGAGATTCGCGAGAAATTGGGGTTGGTGGCTTCGGCCGGAGTCTCTTATAATAAATTCCTGGCGAAGATTGCTTCGGATTATCGCAAACCGGACGGTCTTTTTGTTATCCATCCCCGTAAAGCAGCTGCTTTTATCGCTCGTTTGCCTATCGAAGTATTTTGGGGGATTGGTAAAGTGACTGCCCATAAAATGCATGCACTGGGGATACATAACGGAGCACAACTCCGCAATTGTTCGTTGGAATTTCTTAACCGGAATTTTGGGAAGGCCGGCCAGTTGTATTACGATTTCTCGCATGGGGTAGATCTTCGTCCTGTGGAGGTGGTCCGGATACGTAAATCGGTTGGGTGTGAGAATACTTTCGAAAAAGATCTGACAACCCATACTGCACTGATTATTGAGCTGTGGCATGTGGCCGATGAATTGATCCGGCGTTTAAGGAAAGCCGGATTCAAAGGACATACGTTGACGCTGAAAATCAAATTCCACGATTTTACACAGAAGACCCGTAGCATCAGTGTAGGACACGAATTGTATACAATGAAAGAAATTCTGCCTTTAGCCAAGCAGTTGTTAGCCGGTTTGCAGCTGACTCATTACCGTATCCGGTTGATGGGACTTACCGTATCTAATCCGGTTTCTTCTCCCGATGATCCGGAACAAGGGATTCCGACCCAGTTGGAAATTAATTTTTAACCGGTAGCAGTAAGGTAACCGATTTACGCATTTTCAATGCGGATGGGAGAATCGTCCGGCCGGTCTGGGACCGGAGTCTTGTGGATCTGCATCGGAAATGCGTTGGTCAGAAGGGGAAAAGGCCGCTTACACTTTGTAGCTATAAGTCAGTCCTTTGTTGGGAGCAGCATATAAGTTAGTGATTTCAAAATTGATATCGCCTCCCTGGATATTGTTTTCTAAACGGATTTCGATACGATGGCGGCACTGAGGTTGGATGGTATATTCCCTGAAATAAACGAGACCGGGATTATGCCGGGTCTTTTTGAGATGGAAGGTCAGATCGGAATTGTTTTTCAGGGTAATAACGATGCTTTTTTCATTTCGTTTTATATCCTCGATGTCGATCGATTTTTCGAATAACTCTTTCAGCCATTGTTCTTCGGCGATAACTTTCTCATCCATATATACTGCAGTCCTGCGATGTAATAAAGCTTCACGGATTCCTTCAGCCGAACGTTCCCGGACAAATACGAAGGTCATCGTACGGTGTTGGCCCCGTGCAAAATCGATATCTGTCTGGATGGGTTGATGGATATCCGATGTGCCGATCATGGTCAGTTTCTTTTCCATACACCAGCGTTGTGCTTCCGGGGAGTATTTTTTTCCATTAGCGACTTCTATACCCTGCATATATCCTTCTTCATACAGACGGGTATGTTCATTCCACCAGAGGGTCGTATCGGGTTGTTGACGGTCCCAACCCGGATGATTCCAGAAAATGAATGCATTTTGCCGGCGTGCTGCTTTGAACGAATCCATATATTCCTTTTGTTCCAGGGCGTCGCAGTCGCTTAGAAAAATGGCATTGAAATGTCCGGGAGCCATCGGGCGGGTAATTTCGCTTCCTCTGATTAAAATTACCTGGTTATTCCGGGCTGTTTTCTCTGCAATTTCATAGGATCGGTTGTGCGAAGCAATAATATCCTGGCGATGGGGACGGTACTCCAGGTGTTCGGTCAGGGCGATCGCATCCAACCCCTCCCGGTAAGCTTCGTCGACACGTACCGTCGGCCAGACCAAACCATCGGAAAATACTGTATGTATATGGAAATCACATTTCAATGTCCGGTATCCTTCCGGATCGGGTACACGAATTTCATTTCTGACTTGAGCTTTACCCCAAAAAGCAAAACAGAGAATTAACACACCGATAATACTACTTTTTTTCATAATAGAGTTATTTAATCATTTATCCGGTTTCAAAAGTAAATCCTGGAAATGACAGAGTGGTTGCCAAAAAGTGAAGAAAATAATAAGTAAGGCAGTTATATACATATTTACACTTATAAGCGTACAGTTAGGATAAACATGTATATAAACACCATAAGTAAATATTAGCTTGGTGGTCAATGATATGGGAGAATAAGTAGAGTTTTCACAGATTATTCATTGTATTTTTGTGTTTAAAATTTTGCAGCGAATAGAAAATGTCCTATATTTGTACCCGCAAAACAAAAGAGAGTTCTTTAAAACAAGGGCAGTTACCAGAGTGGCCAAATGGGGCTGACTGTAACTCAGCTGGCGTAGCCTTCGGTGGTTCGAATCCATCACTGCCCACAGATTTTAAATTGCGACTGTTTCTGACAGTCGTTGATTAAAAAAAGCTTTTATCGTCAGAAGTTTGATTTTGTAAGGTAAAAACTTTTTTAATCAGTAAGAAAGACAATGTCTTTCGTAATTTAAGGTTTGTTTATGCCTCTCCCTTCGGATCGGCGGGCATAGCGAGTCCATCCAGTGTGTGAGGGAAATATTTTGCGGAAATAGCTCAGTCGATAGAGCACTAGCCTTCCAAGCTGGGGGTCGCGGGTTTGAGTCCCGTTTTCCGCTCTCTGAATGAGGTAGTTACGAAAGTAGCTACCTTTTTTATTTTGTGGTTTTTCGTGGTTTGGGGGCATCTGTTTAAACCGAGGTTTAAACCAACTTTAGCCATGAACGCCTCTATTTCAGTGGTTTGTTACAAATCAAAAATACTTTATTTAAACCAAGGTTGATAGCAATTCAGGTCCTCAAATCCAACGGACCGGATAGGGCAAAAAAGATAGACGGGTCTTACCCATTTGCAAATTTTGAGAATCGTCCGGTTTCATTGTCTGTTGTTAAACTTTTATTATCAGCACAAATTTATTACTTTTGTTTTACAAAACTTAGATTCAGAGAAACACGCTGCAAATCTAAGGTTTGCAGAAAGAGAATGACTACATGAATCTGATTGAATCAAATATGGATAAAATCATTGCCTTGTGCAAGAAGTACAAGGTTAGTAAATTATTTGTGTTTGGTTCTATCCTCACGAATCGTTTTAATAAAGAAAACGATGTTGATTTTATAGTTAATTTCGACAAAGCACAGGTAACAGATTATTTTAGCAATTTCTTTGACTTGAAATACGCTTTAGAAGATGTTCTGGGGAGAGAAGTTGATTTACTGGAAGAACACGCTATCTGTAACCATTACTTGAAAGAAAATATAGAGCGAACCAAAGCGTTGATATATGGATAACTTTACCAAGAACACTTGCAAGATATACTTAATGCGCTTGATGACATTGAAACATTCTTTGACAGGCAACTGAAATTGTTTGAAGAATTTTGTCGAGATATACGTTTATAAAGAGCGACTGGCTTTAATCATTTAGTTGTGCTGTCTTTTCTTGAGAAGTTTCGGTTTGGGACTTTCCAAAAATATCAGGATATAACATTTTTAATCTCTCCATGTTTACATGCCTGAATAAATCCATTTCATGGAGAATGGGATAGTGTTCCACACCAAACCATTCTGAATCGGTGGTTTTTCCTTTCTCATGCAATTTTATAGGAATAAACTAGTTAAATATATCAGAATATCAGATATTTATGTCTATGATAATATATTGATTCGACATTC
>NZ_LARE01000220.1:0-236 GCF_000980245.1 Odoribacter sp. N15.MGS-14 | reverse complement strand
CAAGGCCCGGGAACGTATTCACCGCGCCATGGCTGATGCGCGATTACTAGCGAATCCAACTTCATGGAGGCGAGTTTCAGCCTCCAATCCGAACTGAGATAGGCTTTCGAGATTGGCATCCCCTCGCGGGGTAGCGACCCTCTGTACCTACCATTGTAACACGTGTGTAGCCCCGGACGTAAGGGCCGTGCTGATTTGACGTCATCCCCACCTTCCTCTCGGCTTACACCGGCAGT
>NZ_LARE01000219.1:0-251 GCF_000980245.1 Odoribacter sp. N15.MGS-14 | reverse complement strand
ACAGCTAGGATGTTGGCTTGGAAGCAGCCATTCATTTAAAGAGTGCGTAACAGCTCACTAGTCGAGGAGTTTGGCGTGGATAATAATCGGGCATTAAGTGTTTTACCGAAGCTATGGGATCAGTAATGATCGGTAGGGGAGCATTCCACTCTGCGTCGAAGGTGAAGCGTGAGCTTTGCTGGAGCGTGTGGAAAAGCAAATGTAGGTATAAGTAACGATAAAGGGGGTGAGAAACCCCCTCGCCGAAAGAC
>NZ_LARE01000050.1:0-23065 GCF_000980245.1 Odoribacter sp. N15.MGS-14 | reverse complement strand
GGATTCGGTTCTTTTTTTCCGTTATCTTTTTGCCATACCCGTGTTGGGGATGATGATCGTGGCAAGGGGGAGAAGTTTTAAGCTGAAACGTAAAGAAGTGTTGCCCTTGATCATAATGGGATTACTGGTAGCCCTTTCCTCGCTGGCATTGTTTCAGAGTTACAATTATATGGATGTCGGTATTGCCTCCACTTTGTTGTTTGTCTATCCTATCCTGGTTGCATTGATCATGTGGATCGCATTTAAAGAAAAATTAACCTTACCGACAGTATTATGTATCTTACTGGCCTTGGGAGGTATCGGCCTGCTATATAAAAGCGGTGACGGTAGCACACTTAATCTGACAGGAATTATTTTGGTGATGATTTCTGCCCTATCCTATGCTATTTATATTGTAGGAGTGAACCAGTCGACCCTGAAGAATTTAGCGACGCTTTCGTTGACTTTCTATGTTTTACTCTTTGGATTAGTCTTATTTTTGGTCCGGGTCGATTTCGGCCAAAGTCTTCGTGTGGCTGAAACCTGGTATTTGTGGGGTAACCTAATCGCTTTAGCTATTTTTCCAACGGCGATTTCATTTCTTTGTACTACCCAGGCCATACAATATATCGGTTCCACCCCTACAGCTATCTTGGGGGCTTTAGAGCCTTTGACCGCTGTCTTCTTCGGAGTAGTCGTTTTCGGAGAATCCCTGACACTACGGTTGAGTTGCGGTATGTTGATGATTATTCTCGCAGTCACTCTGATTATTGCAGGAGGAAATATTACCATTTATCTGGTGCGTTTCAGGAAATTATTTCCCAGACTCCCGATCAAAAGAAAAAAATGATTTTTAATAACACGAACAGTGACCGAAAATCACAAACACGTCTTCCATAGACTGTATGTTTTGTGGGAAGTATGCAGTCTATAAAGACATAAATAAGATAAATTCGTATCTTTGTATCGTTAACCACGCACGGCAAACGTATCCATATGGTGCAGTTGACCATTGAGTTGATAATGAATCAAACGATGAAAACTAACCATATAATATATACGTTTTCTATCCATCCCACAAATTTAAACGAATTATTCTCCCGCGCTAGTCATTCAACCATAAAATTTATGAATCAGACAGCTCTTCCATTTGAAAATATTACTTTTGCGGTAGATTAAAACAATAGGACGATCTATTCGGAGAGAAAGAAACAACAAAAATTATGGTAAAAAAATTTTATATAGAAACCTATGGTTGCCAGATGAATGTGGCTGATAGCGAAGTTGTAGCAGCCATTCTGACTGCCGCCGGCTTCGAACATACAACCGATAAGAACGAAGCGGATGTCATTCTGGTGAATACTTGTTCTGTACGGGAAAATGCCGAACAAAGGGTAAGAGGCCGTGTACAGGGATTCTCGGAAATCCGGAAACGCAACCCTCACCTCCTGGTAGGCGTGATGGGTTGTATGGCTGAACGCCTGGGGGCGAAACTCTTCGAAGAAGAGAAAAATGTCAATATCGTCGTCGGTCCCGATGCTTATATGGACCTGCCTCTGTTGATCGAACAGGCAGCACAAGGCAAAAAAGCCATCAATATCGAACTTTCTACCACCGAGACTTATAAAGACATTTGCCCCTCACGCATAGACGAGACGGCGATTTCGGGCTTCGTATCTATCATGCGGGGATGTAACAATTTTTGTACGTACTGTATTGTCCCGTATACCCGTGGACGGGAACGCAGCCGGAGTCCGCACAGTATCGTCGGCGAGGTGATCGATTTGCAACGCCGGGGATACAAAGAAGTCACTTTATTGGGACAAAACGTCAATTCCTATCTTTATAAAGACGAACAAACGAGGGTCGACTTTCCGGCTCTTCTGGAATTAGTAGCCCGTACGGTCCCGGATATGCGGATTCGTTTCGCCACCTCACATCCCAAAGACATGAGCGATAAAACTCTGGAAACGATCGCCCGTTGGCCCAATATCTGCAAAGCCATTCACCTGCCGGTACAATCGGGAAGTAATTCTGTCCTGAAAGATATGAACCGCAAATATACCCGGGAATGGTATCTCGACCGGATCGCCGCCATTCGCCGTATCGTCCCCGATTGCGGCATCTCGACAGATGTATTTGTGGGCTTCCATAACGAAAGCGAAGAAGATTACCGGCAAACACTGGAATTGATGCGGGAAGTGGGGTTCGATCTGGCATATATGTTCAAATATTCGGAACGCCCCGGTACCCAAGCTTCCAAAAGCCTCCCGGATAACATCGACGAAACCACGAAAGGCCGGCGTCTGCAGGAACTGATCGACCTGCAAACCGGATGGTCGCTGGAAAGTAACCGCCGCGATATCGGTAAAACTTTCGAAGTATTGGTAGAAGGCGTATCTAAAAAGAGCTCCGACGAGATGTTCGGACGGAGTAGTCAGAATAAAGTAATCGTTTTTCCGGCTAAAAATATTCCGATCGGTTCTTTGATTCAGGTTAAAATCAAGGATTGTACTTCCGCCACACTCATCGGAGAAATTGCCAACACACAATAAGAGACGCCATGACGAACTTTCGAAAATTACAAAACGAAGAATTGAACCGGATCAGTACCGAAGCCTTCAAAAAAGCTCCCAAGCTCCCGGTAGTCATCCTATTGGATCATGTCCGCAGTCAGAATAATGTAGGTTCGGTCTTCCGAACCTCCGACGCTTTCCGCATCGAAAAAATCTTTCTCTGCGGTATCACCTCCACTCCGGAAAACAGGGAAGTGCATAAAACTGCCCTGGGAGCCGAAGATGCGGTCGATTGGGAATATGTCAAAGATACCACAGAAGCGGTCGATCGGTTGAAAAAGGAAGGTTATCGGATTTTTGCCATCGAACAAGCCGAAAATACCACTTCGCTGGAAAACTTTTCTCTGTCACCCGGTCAGAAATATGCGCTGATCTTCGGGAATGAGGTCAAGGGAGTGCAACAAGAGGTAATCGATCTGTCCGACGGTTGTATAGAGATTCCCCAATTCGGGACGAAACACTCTTTCAATATCTCGGTGACTGTCGGGATCGTCCTTTGGCAAATCATCGCTCCTCTTCTGGGAACCCTGAAAACCGATTAAAAGCCCCAAAGGCTGACCGGCGAAGTCACACACTTCGGTCCTGAACCCGAACTTTAACTCCGCCGGTCTTCCGATCGGTTTCTGCAAGGAAAGCCAGTTACCAAAAATGGGGCATTACATTTCTCCGGACAATGCCTTGAAGATCTTTACCGCTTCACAAGCTTCTCTGACATCGTGCACCCTTAAAATATTCGCTCCTTTCAGTAAAGAGACCGTATTCAACACAGCGGTACCGTTCAATGCTTCTGCCGGTGAATTACCCAGCAATTTGTAAATCATCGATTTTCTGGAAATTCCGACCAACAGGGGATAACCGAGGTCCTGAAAATGCTCCAACCCATTCATCAGCTCATAATTGTGTGCCAAAGTCTTACCGAAACCGAAGCCGGGATCCAGAATAATATTATCAAAACCTTCGGCATTCAGGCAAGCGATCCGATCTGTCAGAAATTTCCTTACTTCTTTTACGATATTTTCATAATGAGGATTTTTCTGCATCGTCTGTGGAGTCCCCTGGATATGCATCATGATGTAAGGCACACCGGTCCGGGCCACATAATCAAACATCCCCTCATCCATCGTTCCTCCCGAAATATCGTTCACGATAACAGGTCCCTGAGCAGCGACGATTTCTTCGGCTACTTTTGCCCGGAAAGTATCGATCGAAACGATCGCCTCCGGATAATGTTTCCGAATCAGTTCCACCGCCTGCAACAAACGTCTGATTTCTTCCCGATCGTCTACATAATCGGCTCCGGGACGGGTAGAATAAGCCCCGACATCGATCATGTCCGCCCCTTCATCCATAATCTGATGAATGCGTTCGACAATTTTTACCTCACTCAGGTATCTTCCACCATCATAAAAAGAGTCTGGAGTTACATTCAGTATCCCCATCACTGCCGGAACAGTAAAATCCAATTCCTGATTTCCTAACTTTATTGTTTTCAATGCTTTCAATTTATTATAGTTCTTTTTTCTTTTCCATCTTTCTTTCTAATCTTCAATCTTTCACCTCAATCTTTTTTACTTCTCAAATCTATTCATTAATTTTACACGTTCAAAATAATAACAAATTTATCGTACCGTTTTTATTTTGTCTGTAAAGTCTATAAACCCGATTTTATCGGTACGTTTTTAATTATTTAACACTATGCCTGAAACAGCTCAAGAATACGATATAGTGATCGGAACATGCAGCGATATCTTTACCAAAAAGATGCACGACTATGGAATGGCCTGGAGAATTTTACGGCCGACATCGATCACCGACCAAATATTTATTAAAGCCAACCGGATCCGGAGTATCGAAGAAAAAGGGGTCTGCAAAATCAACGAAGGGGTTGTCCCTGAATTTATCGGTATCGTCAATTACTCCATCATGGGGCTGATTCAGCTGGAATTAGGACCGGGAGAAGATATCCCGACCGATCAGCAACGGATTTCCCAATTATATGAAAACTATTTTCAAAAAGCCAAAGCCCTGATGCTGGATAAAAATCACGATTACGGTGAAGCGTGGCGAAGTATGCGGACCAGTTCTTATACCGACCTGATCCTGATGAAAATCAACCGTACGAAACAGATCGAAGATAATCAGGGCAACACCTTAATTTCGGAAGGCATCGACGCAAACTATTACGATATGATCAATTATGCCGTATTCGCTTTGATCCGGCTGACTGTAGAAAATGTCAATCTATAATAAACACAACCATATGAAATTATTGAGAAATATCTGCCGTATTTTAGTCGGTATTGTATTTATTTATTCTGGTTTTGTAAAAGGAGTGGACCCGCTCGGTTCAGACTACAAGTTCACCGATTATTTCAATGCTTTCGGCATGAGTTGGATGGGATTCAGTACCCTGTTTTTCTCCTTCTTGCTCTCTATGGCAGAATTTCTTATCGGTATCTGTCTGTTCCTGAATATCAAGATAAAAACAGCTGCCTGGGGAGCCATTTTGTTTATGGGATTTTTTACTCCTCTCACCCTGATCCTGGCTATCAAGAATCCGGTCACAGACTGCGGATGTTTCGGGGATGCCCTGATCTTAACCAATTGGGAAACTTTCTGGAAAAATATCATTCTGCTGGCGATGACATTAGTTATCTTTTACACAAGAGATAAGTATAAACCGATTTTCAACTTTCTGGAACAAACTGTGGTTTTAGTGGGGACGGTTATTTTCATGTTCTGTGTACAATGGTACTCTTTCCGTCACCTGCCTATCGTGGATTTCCGTCCCTATGCTATCGGTAAAAATATCTCCGAGGGTATGGCCATCCCCGACGGAGCTCCGCATGACGAATATGCGATTACGCTCAAATACAAAAACAAACAGACAGGAGAAGTAAAAGACTTTACAGAAGAAAACTATCCCTGGCAAGATACCGTAAACTGGGAATATGTCAGCTCGGATCAGAAACTGATCAAAGAAGGATATAAAGCTCCGATTCATGATTTCGTCATCGAACATCCGGAATTGGGAGACATCACCCAGGAAGTATTAGAAGATAATGGATATACCTTTTTGGTTATCGCTTACAACATCAATAAAACCGATCCTGAAAATCAGGAAAAATTGAACCGACTGGCAGCATATGCCAAAGATAAAGGTTACCGGTTTTATGGTTTGAGTGCTTCTGCCGCCGATGATATCCGGAAATATACCGAAGCTCATCAGGTAAATTATGATTATTGTTCAACCGATGAAATACAGTTGAAAACGATCGTACGCTCGAACCCCGGCTTGATCCTTTTACGTCAGGGGACTATCCTCGACAAATGGGGCCACCGGGATCTGCCGGAAGTGGAGGAATTACAGAACAAAGACTTAGCTTCCTATTGCCTGCAAGAACAACAGGCTATCACAGACAGATATCTGATCTACAGCCTGATTATGCTCTATATCGCCTGTATATTTCTCTATATAATCCGGAAATATAAAAGGATGATAAAATAAAGAAAGAAATCAAACTGACAATTAAAGAATATAAAGCAATTTAAAACAACGAATCATGAGAAAAAAAATTGTTGCCGGTAACTGGAAAATGAACAAAACCCTGCAGGAAGGGATTGAACTGGCTAAAGAGGTAAACAGCAAAGTAAAAACTGCTAATGCAAAGGATGTGAAGGTCATCATCGGTACCCCTTTCATTCATCTGGCCGAAGTAAGTAAAATGGTAGATCCTGCAGTCATTGCCGTATCTGCACAAAACTGCGCTACAGAAGTCTCCGGAGCATATACCGGTGAAGTATCCGCAGCTATGGTGGCCTCTACCGGAAGCCGGTATGTCATTCTCGGTCACTCTGAAAGAAGAAGCTATTACGGAGAAACCGATGAAATCCTGGTTAAGAAGGTACAACGTGCCCTGGAAAATAACCTGGATGTCATTTTCTGCGTCGGAGAAGTTTTAGCCGAGAGGGAAGCCGGCAAACATTTCGAAGTAGTAAAATCTCAATTGGTAAACGGTTTATTCAACCTCTCTGCCGATCAGTTCGCACACATCGTCGTAGCTTACGAACCGGTATGGGCTATCGGTACCGGCAAAACAGCCACCTCTGCACAAGCTGAGGAAATGCATGCCTTTATCCGTAAAACCATCGCCGACAAATATGGTAAAGAAGTAGCCGACAACACATCGATCTTATACGGCGGAAGCTGCAACCCCAAAAATGCCGACGAACTATTCTCTCAGGCAGACGTCGACGGTGGCCTTATCGGCGGAGCTTCCCTGAAAGCCGACGACTTTATGGCTATCATTACGGCACGGCAGAAGCATTAAAAAAGCTAAAGGCAAGGAAGCTAAAGGCTAAAGGCGAAGAAGCATTAAAAAAGCTAAAGGCGAAGAAGCTAAAGGCTAAAGGCGAAGAAGCATTAAAAGCTATAGACAAAAGGTAAGAAAACCCAAAGCCTATAGCTTTTTTGCTTTTAGCCTATAGCCTTTCATCCTTTTACCTTTTTTCCCCATACCCCATCATCTGTCCCAGAAAGTCGTCGGGATAAGTGATTCCGACATCGATAATTTTTCCATCTTGTTCGACGAGGCGATATTCAGGGTTGATAAAACCGGCATATGGAGCCACTCCCAAAGCTTCGTAACGGGTCAACACTTCACGGTGTAACCGACGGTCGACGTTTACTCCGTAGGTCTCGATCAATTTCCGGGCTCCCTCGAAATCTCCTTCCGATTTGATCCGCTGTACTTCTCCCAGCAATTTCCCGAAAAGTACTCTTAAAGCATCGAAATCACGAATGATAAAATAGGTCTTACCTGCCCTTTGCACTTTCTCTATTACATTCGCTTCTTTCCCCTGTTCATAAGCCCAGGCGGCTATCGTCTGGCGGTTACGCATGTGGGATTCCTCAAGCCGGTCTCCGAATTTAATGCGGGTGAGTTGTACCAGTAAACCGTTCCGGATATAGCTGTTGTATTCCGCTTTAGCCACTTCCAACGAAGGGATAATTCCCAGTTCGACCAATTTGGGATCCATGATATAATAGAGGGCGAACAAATCCGCCCGGGCTTCTTCTATCGTAGAATAATAATTACGCAATGCTTCGGTAGTCACACCCGGCAACATTTTTCCCGACCCATGACCCAGACATTCGTGAAGATCGGTATGTACATTACTCCCGATAGTTCCCCATTCACGAGCCAAACGAATTTCTTCGTCCGAACCGGCAAACTCGTCGATCATCCCGGAAGATTTAGCTGCCATATCATAGGCATAAGTGATATTGTCCAAAGTCACCGATTTACTTCCGTAGCGTTCGCGGATCCATTCGGCATTGGGCAAATTGATCCCTATCGGAGTAGCCGGATGACAATCTCCGCCAAGCATAGCCACCTGCATAACACGAGCAGTGATGCCTTTCACTTCTTGTTTCTTAAATTCTTCGCGAATAGGGGCATGCTGTTCGAACCACAGTGCCTCTCCGGCCAGTTTACGGGTGCGTTCTCCGGCTTCCTGATCGACGATCTCCACCACCGATTCCCAACTGGCCTTATAAGCCAGAGGATCCCCGTATACCTCTATAAACCCGTTGATAAAATCGACCGGGGCCTGATCCTCTTTCAACCATTCGATCGAATACCGGTCAAAAAGTTTTAAATCTCCCGTTTTATAGTAATCGATCAATAACCGAATTACTTTCTGCTGCTGTTCGTTATAAGCATAGGGTATCGCTTTTTCAAGCCATGCTACGACCCGGGCCAATTCCTGACCGTACTTTCCTCCTATTTTCCAGACTGCTTCCCGGATTACCCCTTCCTCTTTGACCAGGGTCGAATTCAATCCCCGGGATACCGGACAGGAATCCTCTTCACCGGAAGTGCGGTAAAATTCTTCGACTTCCCGCTGGGTTACATTCATATAATAATTATTAGCCGAAGCCCGGATCAAATCTTTCCCTTCGTCCAAAACCACCCGCTTGGCCATATAACCGGAGTCGAACATAACTCGTTCCAATTCGGGAAACACCTCCGGAATACCGATCGACGCCAACAATTCCTGAAAATAAGTCTTAGAAAAACCAGGGATAAACTTATCCATAGAATAGTGATGATGGATGCCATTGGCAAAGAACACCTTCTTCGTATAAATCAGAAAACGCTCGAACTCATCGGTATTCCGATCCCCGGGATATTCCCGGACAATCCGTTCCAGAATCTTCCGGATACGCAAATTATACCGGTTATTCTGATCCCATAGTATATCCCGGCCTGCCAAAGCAGCCTGACTCAGGTAATAGACAAAGATCTTTTCCCGTAATGGAAGTTGCCCGAAAGCCGGTACCTGATACCGGAGAATTTTTATATCGTCGAATTGTTCTGTTAAAAAATTAAATTTATCTTCTTCCATCTGTCTTGTATATGTTGAATTAATTGGTCAGATTCTCTTCATACCACCACTCTTCCTTTTTTAAAACCAGAGCATCACAGGAAGCATCGGGCCCATAAAACATAAAATAGCCTTCATATTTCGGATCTGTAGGAGCAAGATGATCGAAAAGGATACGTTTTCCGTTTTTATCTTGTTTCAAAAGCATACTCGCATCCAGCGCATATTCAAAGGTCAGAGAAGCACTTCTGCTCTCTCCTTTCCTCAAAAGAGGATGATTATAAGTGACCGTTCCGTCGGGATGGAAACAGGCCACCCATACCGCTTTCCGGTTGGTATTCCGGGTTTTCGACCATCCCAGCAAAAGTACATACCCCTGCTTCTGATGTTCGAAAGGGACAAAATCATAAAACAACCAAGCCATCCGATCTCCGGGCAACGCTTTGATCAGGTAACTCCGCTCCGGATTTTTAAAGCGGAATAAATTATAAAAGGCCTGCCCTTCGCGCAGAGGTACGGCCCAGGAAAACAACTCGATCCCTGCATCGTCCGATCTCTTATACCTCAAATATTTCACAGGCTTTTCAGTCCGATAACTACCGAAAGCCGAAGACCGTATAAAATATTCGATCTCGCCGGCATATTCCAAGCGTACCGAATCTTCGGTCGCCGTCTTGATTTTTTCCAAGCGGATAGCAACACTATCCATTTGTGCCCGCACCGGCCCTCCGGCCCCCAATAGTACCCCCAGAATCCAAAACCATTTCATACCCCGAAGTTTTCTGTTCCTATTCTTCATTGAATCTTTCCAGAATTTCGCCGGAAGCTTTGATGGCATTTTTATACCATTTGAATAAGATTTCATCCTTCGCCCGATCGGATAAATGCCAGTCGATACCGCTCCCGCGCAAACGACGGGTAACACTGTACATCGTAATAGCCGCACAAACACTCACGTTCAGACTTTCGGTAAACCCATACATCGGTATTTTTACAAATTCGTCTGCCTGTCCGATAACCAAATCGGACAAACCGGTTAATTCTGTCCCGAAGAAAAAAGCCATTTTCCCTTTTTCCAAATCGATATCGTCGACAAAAATATCGTTGGCATGGGGAGTCGTAGCCAGGATACGATAACCTTCGGCCCTCAACTGATCGATCGTAGCCTGGGTATTGTTTTCCAGTTCTTTATGCCGGTGAATAGACAGCCAATCCCGCGCACCCTGCGAAACTGTGGAAGTCATATCGTATGAATTCCGGTTTTCGATCAGGTGGACATGTTGTATCCCATAACAATCGGCCGAGCGCATCACCGCACTTTGATTATGTGATTGAAATAAATCTTCTAACACAACCGTTACATAATCGGTCCGCTCCTGTATCAACCGATCGAACAGGGCATTTTTTTCATCGACAACAAAATCCCGTAAATATTCTACTTGTTCTTTGATGGATTTCATAATAAACACAACAAGATTCAACGATTCTCAGCAAAATACTTCCAAAGGGGAGCTGCGTGAGTCGCCTGTATGATTTCATTTTTCAGTAAGAGAGTTCTCACTTGTTCCGGCCTTAATACTTCCACCACAATGTCTTCGGTCGGTTCGAGATGCCTCTCCATCACCTTCTCCACTCCGGTAGCCAAGAAACAATAAGTCAGGTTATTATGCGTTCCGGGATTCGCACTTATGATCATGTAGCTCTGCCATTCTCCGTTTCCGAAACCGGTTTCTTCGAGTAATTCCCGTTTGGCTGCTTCTAAAGGACTGGCATCTGTAGGATCTACAACCCCGGCACACAATTCATAATCAACCCGTCCGATTCCGTGCCGGTATTGTCTTTCCATGATCATCCCCCCTTCTTTAGTAAGAGCGATCACACAAATCCAGGCCGGATATTCCAATACATAATAAGCAGGAATGACATTACCGTTCGGCAATTGCACTTCATCCCGGCGGGCTGTAAACCAGGGTTCTCTGGCGATATACTCCGAACGGAGTACCTTCCAATTCTCTATTTTCTGTTTTTCCATATACAATCCCATACAAAAGAAGGGGTGCTTTTTCGAAACACCCCTTCTTTTATCTTAATTTCCTGATCAGAATTTTTCTGCCAATTCAGCGCCTGCTTTGAATTTAACAACTTTCTTAGCCGGAATAGTAATCGTTTTGCCAGTCTGTGGGTTTCTACCGCTTCTAGCACTTCTTTCAGATACAGAAAAAGAACCGAATCCGATCAATGCCACTTTATCACCACCTTTCAGTGCTTCACCAACTGTTTCTACGAAAGCTTCCAGAGCTTTTTTAGAATCTGCTTTTGTTAAACCTGCCTTTTCAGCAATAGCGTCGATTAATTGAGCTTTATTCATAATATTAATTTTTAGGGTTAGAATTTTAAACCTCTCTCTAAAGGCAAATGTAGCGATTTTATTGAGGATGTCAATACTTTTCAAAAAAAAAATCCATTTTTTTCAAAAAAAATAACAGGCTTTCTGCTCAGAAGATATTTTCGGCACATTTTTCGCCATCCATGGCTGCCGAAATGATTCCTCCGGCGTATCCAGCCCCCTCACCACAAGGATATAACCCTCGTATCTCGGGATGCATCAGCTGCTCATTGCGCGGAATTCTCAACGGAGAAGAGGTACGGGTTTCTACCCCCAGCAAAAGTGCCCGTTCGGATACGAATCCTTTGGCCCGTTGTCCGAAATATTGCAGTCCGGCCGCCAAACGCCGATAAACGATCCGGGGCAACCATTCACTGATAGCAGAAGTATGTACTCCCGGTTTATAAGACGTCGCCGGCAAAGTGCTACTGTCCTTTCCGGCCAGGAAGTCGGTCAACCGCTGAGCAGGAGCGAAAAGCCCACCGCCCCCTTCCTCCCATGCCTGTCGTTCCAAGGCTTCCTGAAATACCATGCCGGCAAATAATCCCCGGTAATTCATACTTTCCAATTCGGCAGGGCCGATAGCTGTCACCATAGCTGAATTTGCCCAGGGGGTATTCCGGTAGGAGGAGGACATTCCATTGACGACCTGTTGGTTCGGCCCCGTTGCCGCAGGTACGATTACCCCACCCGGACACATACAAAAAGAATATACTCCCCGTCCGTCTATATTGGTGACAAAATTATATTCAGCAGCAGGTAACCATTTGCCTCTCCCTTCCGGGGTGTGGTATTGGATGCGATCGATCTCCTGCTGGGGATGTTCTAAACGCAATCCGACGGCAAAATCTTTCGGCTCCATCCGTACCGCCTGCCTTTGCAACATCCGATAAATATCCCGGGCCGAATGGCCGGTAGCTAATATGACATGACGGCTCGCAATTTCCTGTCCTCCGGCAATCACTCCCTGTATACTGTTTTCACGGATTATCAGACCGGTTACCCGGCAACCGAAACGAATTTCTCCTCCCTGTTTTTGAATAGTTTTACGGATATTGACGATCACTCCGGGTAATTTGTCGGTTCCGACATGCGGATGGGCTTCGACCAGAATAGCAGGATTGGCTCCATGATAAACCAAAATTTCCATAGCCCGGCGTACATCTCCCCTTTTCTTCGAACGGGTATAGAGTTTTCCATCGGAAAAAGTCCCGGCTCCTCCTTCCCCGAAACCGAAATTAGAATCCTCATCTACCATCCCGGTCTTATATAAACCATTCAGATCCTTTTTCCGGTCTTCGACAGCCTTTCCCCTTTCCAGTACCAAAGGACGGAAACCACGTTCGATCAAACGCAAAGCTGCGAATAAACCGGCAGGCCCTGCACCGACCACGACCACCGTTTCTCTGTCGGACACATCCCGGTAAGCCGGAACGAAAACCTTTTCTTTCTCCTCGATACGGTCGATATGAAGTCCGGCGACCAGGTTGAACATCACTTCTTTTTGCCGGGCATCGATCGACTTACGGACAATATCTACCCGGCAGATCCGTTCTGCACCGACTCCTGCAACCCGGGCAGCGATTTGCCGCAATGTTTCCTCCACACCTGCCTGTTCTGGCTTTATTCTGATCTGAATTTCTGTATACATATCCCTGATAAATAAGAATGCTGAATATCATTCAAAATTAAAACAAATCGTGAAAATCCGGGCACGTAGTTTACTTAAAGATTGTGTATAATCCTCATATCCCGGATTTTTGGGATCAGGCCGATGTACCAATACATCCGTCAATCCCAATGAAAAACGCAACTCTATTCCAAATTTGAAATAAGGCAGGTAAAAATCCGAACCAGTTCCCATTTCCAGAAAAACATCCCCTCTACGGGTTCGGAAATAAACCGACTTGTCCGGATCGATCTTATCGTGTTTTTGAAAATCGAATTTATAACTGCTTCCTGCAGTAATAAAGGGACGGAAATTATTAATCCGCTTGGCCTTGTATTTCAACATCAACGGCAAAGAGACATAAACCGACTCATTATAAGCATATTGTTTGTTATTTTCAACCTCCGGCACCTGCGTATACACCAGCGAACGGGTAGCGAATTCCAGTCCCGGCAAAAATCTCAGCCCCCAATCATCACCTAATCTCAGTTCAGAAACAATACCCACCAGAAATCCGACATCCAGTTTGCCCGATTCCGCCCTCCATCCATTGGCTCCCGACAAGACGGCTTTATAGTCCATATAATTGATCCCGAGGCTAAAACCGAAATGCAATACGGTCCGGTCACCCCGCTGATAATTCAACAGACTGGTATTCCGCATTATTTTCTGGGCCTGCACGCAACAGGATAAGGATAGGAATAGGATTATATAGAAAGCTTTATTCAACATACGGAACGAAAGTAGTTATTTTGATTCTTTTCAACAAATCTTGTCCGATTTTAAAGCTAAAAATTGTAAGTTTGTGAATCATTCGGATAATCATTTTACAATACGATAAAGATGAATAAAATAGCATTAATCACCGGAGCTACTTCCGGTATCGGCCAGGCAACAGCTTTAAAAGCTGCGGAAGCCGGATTCGATGTAATCATTACAGGCCGGAGAAACGACCGTTTACAAGAACTGGCTGAAAGTATCCGCCAGAAAGGAGCCGATGTACTCCCCTTAGCCTTCGATATCCGTCAGTCCGGAGAAGTCGAGACAGCCATTCGAAATCTCGGGGGGAAATGGAGGGATATCTCTGTATTGGTCAATAATGCCGGTTTGGCAGTGGGAGTCGCTCCCATCCAGGAGGGTGTCCTCGACGATTGGGAAAGAATGATCGATACCAATGTAAAGGGCCTGTTATACATCACCCGTGCTGTAGCCCCCCTGATGATCGCCCGGAATACGGGTCACATCGTGAATCTGGCCTCCATCGCCGGAAAAGAAGTATATCCCGGAGGAAACGTGTATTGTGCAACCAAACATGCTGTGGATGCCTTGTCCAGGGCTATGCGGACAGATATGCTGAAACATCATATTAAAGTAACCAATATCGCCCCGGGAATGGTAGAAACCGAATTTTCCATCGTGCGCTACAAAGGAGATAAAGAGGCTGCCGACAAAGTATATCAGGGCATGACTCCGTTGACCAACGAGGATATCGCCGAGACCATCATTTTCGCTATCACCCGTCCGGCCCACGTCTGCCTGAACGACATCGTCATCATGCCTACCGCCCAAGCCAACTCCAGAGACGTAGATAGAAAGTAAAAGGTTAAGCCTTTTACTTTTTTTAATCGAGCTCCAACCCGAATATCGATTTCAGGTCTGCAACGACGGGATTGAGTTCTATAAAATGCCGGAATTTTTCTCCGGCAGTGAATAATTTTTTTTCTTCTGTCGAATTCTGATCGTCGAATAACTTAAATGACAAGGTGATAAAGCCATTGTTCAACAATTTCATCAGTACATTCCGGAGATGCATTTTTAAAGCTTCGAGCTTATCTTGTTGCAACTGGTTATCTACTGCTAAAACAATATTTTCACCGTCGATCTCCGGCCGATGGGTCTTGAGAGCTATGGCAACCGTCGGTTCAGGACGATGATCTTGTATATAACGCTCCAGGGCAGCCACGACCTTCCTTTCGTCGATCACATCACGGGCTTCTACTTTGAATTGTTGCACCTCTGTTTTCTGCACTTTGACGACAGGCTGGGTTTGACTGATTTGCCTCAGGGAATCCTTTATTTTAAAAGAAGCATCGGGGCGGTGACGGTCATTTTCAGCAAAATGCCTGACCGTTTTAGGAGTAGCGACAGCCTGTCCCCCTTCTGAAGCATTAGCTGCCGTCTGAAATTTACCCGCAAAACCTTCTATTTTCAGGAGAAAACCGACCTCAGAAGCCCTCAGATTTTTTTTTTTAGCTCATTGATCTGGCAGAGTTTGATCAATGCCAATTCGATGCACAGCCGCTTTTCCATGCGTACTTTGTATTGCATTTCACATTGTTCAACGATCTTCAAAGCTTCGTATAGAAAATCTACCTGACAATCCGCCGCCTGTTTGGCATAGCGTGCTTTTATTCCCGCACTGACCTCCAGTAATTGGACGGTTGCCGGATCTTTAGAAACCAATACATCCCTGAAATGCTTTCCTAAGCCGGCAATCAGATTCCCGCCATCGAATCCTTTTCCGATGATCTCGTTGAAAAGTAAAAAGGCTTCCCCCACTTTTCCGGCATTGAACAAATCGGTCAAACGGAAATAATAATCGTAATCGAGCACGTTCAGGTTTTCGATGACCTTTTCGTAAGTCAGGTTTTTGCCACAAAAACTGACCACCTGATCGAAAATAGAGAGCGCATCACGCATAGCTCCGTCGGCTTTCTGAGCGATCACGTCCAAAGCGGCTTCCTCGGCTGTAATCCCCTCCTTTGCCGAAATATACTTCAGATGCTCGACAGTATCTCCCACTTTCATCCGATTAAAATCATAGATCTGACAACGGGACAATATCGTGGGTAATATTTTATGTTTTTCTGTGGTAGCTAAAATAAAAATAGCATGTGCAGGCGGCTCTTCCAATGTCTTCAGGAAAGCATTGAAAGCCGAAGTACTGAGCATATGCACTTCGTCGATGATGTATACGCTGTATTTCCCTACCTGAGGCAAAATCCTCACCTGCTCCACCAATCCGCGGATATCGTCCACGCTGTTATTGGAAGCGGCATCCAATTCGTGAATATTCAACGAACGCCCGGCATTGAAAGCCTTACAGGATTCGCATTCGTTACAAGGCTCTGCATTGGGCTGCAGATTCAGGCAATTGATCGTTTTCGCAAAAATACGGGCACAAGTCGTCTTACCGACCCCTCTGGGACCGGTAAACAGATAGGCCTGAGCCAACTGATGGTTCACAATGGCATTCCGCAAAGTGGAAGTAATAGCCAACTGCCCCACCACCGTATCGAAACTTGCAGGCCTGTATTTTCGCGCCGAAACAATAAAATTTTCCATAAACAATCAACAATATACCCAAATAACGGATTCACTCCGTCCGGGCTGTAAAAATAGTAAGCTTTCGGCGTATTCGCAAATTCTCCACCTATTTTTGTGGATTTTCTCACCGGAAAAAATACCTGCCGCCATCATCGGGGCAGCAGGTATTTTTAATTTCATTACAATAAAAGGCTGCACCTCGGCATAATCATCCGAATAAGCCCGGTGCTTCTGCTCCCGGTTTGTAATTCATTTTAAGTATTCATCGAAAAATTCCTCCAGTTTGTCGAACGGAATAATGTCCGTCCGGTCATACAAATCCGTATGCACGGCTCCGGGAATAATCATCAGTTCCTTGTTGTCACCCTTCAGCTTCCTGAAGGCATCCTCGCTAAAATAACGGGAGTGGGCTTTTTCGCCATGAATGAGTAGCACGGCACTGCGGATTTCATCGGCATACGCAAGTATAGGAGCATTGACAAAAGCCAGTGAGGAGGTCTTGTTCCATCCCAGGCCGGAGTTGATGGAACGGGGATGATAGCCTCGTTCGGTCTTGTAATAGTCATAATAATCTTTCATGAACTGTGGTGCGTCGCCGGCAGGCTTAGGATTCATCACAGTGCGGGGATAAGTGCCGGTGCGATAATCTTCCGTACGCTGGGCATTGAACTCCTGACGCATTTTATAACGGGCGTCCGCATTGTCGGCAGCATCGAAATAACCGTTCGCCGTACAGCGGCTGATATCGTACATGGTGGAGGCCACGGTTGCCTTGATACGCGTATCGTTGGCTGCCGCATTGATGGCAAAACCTCCCCAGCCGCAGATGCCGATGATGCCGATACGCCCGGCATCCACATCCGGACGCGTCGCCAGGTAATCCACCGCTGCCGAAAAGTCTTCGGTATTGATGTCCGGCGAAGCCACACTGCGAGGTTGTCCGCCACTCTCACCTGTAAACGAGGGGTCGAAAGCAATCGTGAGGAAACCCCGTTCGGCAAGTGTCTGAGCATACAGCCCCGACGATTGTTCCTTCACGGCACCGAACGGACCGCTGACAGCGATAGCCGGCAGTTTTCCCCCGGCGGTCGTTTTCGGTACATACAAGTCGGCAGCGAGCGTGATGCCGTAACGGTTGACAAAGGTTACTTTGCTGTGGTTCACCTTATCGCTCTTCGGGAACGTTTTATCCCATTCCTGTGTCAGTTTCAATTCTTCCATATTCCTGTTACTTTGAGTGTCCTGTGCCGGGCTTTCCGTCAAACCGGAGAGGCAGAGGAAAGCGGCCGTTAAAAAAGTTATCCGTTTCATAACCGATGTGATTTTAATGATTACTGTTTCTTGTTTTCTTTTCACATCGCAAAGTTACAGCGCCCAGCAAAGAGGCCCGGTAGATGGATTACAGATTGTATAACCCCAATTACAGAGATTATCCCATACTTCTTTTATCCACCGTTCCCGTTTCAGACGGACAAGGAAAATCAGGCTTTTCGTTCCTGTCAATGTCACGGATATACCTTGCCGGCACGCCTCCTGCAACCGTATTGGCCGCCACATCTTTCGTCACCACCGATCCGGCGGCGATAATGGCGTTGTCACCCACGGTCACCCCCCGCAGAATGGTAGAGTTGGAACCGACCCACACGTTTTTGCCTAACCGGATAGGAGCCGGATACATCACCCCACGGTCTTCGGGAGCCCTACCATGATCGAGTGTGGCAAAAACCACCTGGTGGCCGATGAGACAACCGTCGCCCAATGTCACACCGCCGTGATCCTGGAAATGGCAACAGGCGTTGATAAAGACATGGCGCCCGATAGTGATATTCCTGCCGAAGTCGGTGTAGAACGGAGGAAACATCTTGAACGTTTCATCCACAGGCTTACCGAGCAAGCGCGACATTAACGCGCGCAACTCCTCCTGTGAATGGTAAGTATTGTTTATCTCGCAGGTGATGCGCCGGGCTTCGTCGCTCATTTCATCCATCAGCCGATAGATTTCCGGTGTACCGAGCACACCGCCGGCCTCGATATGATTCAGAAAATCGTCCAGTGTCATAATCCGTTCCTTTCCCTATACCAGTCTGCCCATTTCGTATGCCTCCTGCAATTTCGGGCTTCCCTTAATTTCTCCCGCATGCCATACGCCGCCGCAAAACAGCGTTCCCTTTACCGTCGGGTTCTCCAGGCAATCGAGAAATCCCATGAAACTGGCAACGATACGGTCCATAATCGTTTCATCCTCTTCGGCAGCCGTGGCAATGAAATAGAACTCCTTATTCTTCATTTCGGTATAAGGTCCGCAGCAACGGTCTATCATCATTTTCATCTGGGCACTCATGGCATAGAAATAGACCGGTGTTCCCATCACGATGACATCTGCCGCAAGCATCTTTTCAATCACCTCAGCCGCATCGTCTTTCTGCGGACAGGGCTTCTTATACCGGCTGCATACGCTGCACCCCGTGCAAGGATGTATATTCTTGTCGCGCAGGAAAATTTTCTCTACCTGGTTTCCACTCTCAATGGCTCCGCGCATAAATTCATCGCAAAGCGTGTCCGAATTGCCGCCACGACGGGGACTGGACGATAAAATCAGAATATTCTTCGACATGGTTTATCTATTTATATGTTTTTTCAAATACATTTACTCCTTGACAAACGGTTTCAGACCCTTGACAGCTTCCGCGGCGGTAATGCGCTTGCCGCCATTATCCAGGTCGATGAGGATGTAACGGTCATTGCCCATTCCCAGTTCCTTCATATATGACAACTGGCGTAACCCGTGACGGCTTTCGATGCGTTCCACCAAATCATGGTGTTCGGCTTCGGTCATGGCATATACCAAATCCACACATGCCTGGTCCAAAGCCAGAATATCGGTAGAAGAAAGGATACCGACATTCGGGGTCACGACAGGAGCGGCATTCACCCCCTCGCAATCGCAAGATACCGACATGTTGCGCATCACATTGACATACGTGATTTGCTTGCCGAAGTAATCGATGACAGCCTTTGTGGATTCGGTCATGCGTTCCATGAATTCCTCTTCACGGAT
Organism: Odoribacter sp. N15.MGS-14; assembly: GCF_000980245.1. Lineage (NCBI taxonomy): Bacteria > Pseudomonadati > Bacteroidota > Bacteroidia > Bacteroidales > Odoribacteraceae > Odoribacter > Odoribacter sp. N15.MGS-14. The sequence continues at coordinate 3,680 of NZ_LARE01000050.1, read as the reverse complement.
ATCCCATTGGTTATCCTGTCCCGGTGTGGTATGAATCCAGGCCTTTCCGATCCGCCCGTCCGCACAGCCGATACCGATATTCTTGTTGCTTCCGCCGAAACCGCCTTGTGTATGTCCTTTGAAATGGGTAAGCACCACCAGGGAGTTGTAGTCGGTAGTATGGCTGCCTACTGACATTTTTCCGAACCATTTACCACCGTGAACAGGTAATGTCAGGGTATCTTCTTCGTCCAGAATATCTACAGGACAGAATGTCCAGCCGTTCACTTCCAATGTCCGCCGATGTTGTTCGGTGGTATAACGGTCGCCCTCGTAATAGGTATTGGTTTCAACGATATTGGCATCAGACAAATCTTTCCGGAACAGGGCTTTAACCCATTCCCGCGGGATAATGTTCGGTCCGTTCTGCTCCCCGGTATGCAGCTTCACTCCGGTATGTCCCTTGATGTCCGCACTTACCTGTTCATATGCTTCGATAAGTCCTTCAGCACTAAGGTTACGCGTGAAATAAACGATGGACTCGTTGCCGGTACGCTCTTCGTAAGGCACATACTTATTACCGTTTTTCCCGGGAACCGGATCGGACTGTGCTACGGCAGTCGTCCCCATAACTAACAAACTTGCAATCATAATAGTTGATATTCGTTTCATTGTCATTTGATTTTATTGATTCAGAGTTTCAGATTCCTGATACAAAGTTAAGCGTATACCTGAAAATACAGTGTAGATGAATTACAGATATGATAACCCAAATTACATGATTTCCGGAAAAAACGGCATAAATCTGTAGCCAGGGTTATATTATCTGTAATCGGGGTTATGGGATTATCCGTATCATCCTCTAATTTTGTACAGTGGAAAATAAAGACATAGAGAATATGGATAAGATACTCTATTTGGACCATGTAGATCAGTACAACCGTTTATACGGTCTTGAAACCCTGCATCCGTTGGTCAGTGTGATCAATCTCAATGAAGCGACCCGCGCGGTGGGCACCATACGTTTTAATTACGGAGTGTATGCCTTGTTCTTAAAACTGGAAAAGGCATGCGACATCAAGTACGGCCGCCAGAAATACGATTACGAAGAAGGGACCATCGTCTGTTTCGCTCCCGGACAAACAGCAGAGACGACGCCGACAGTCGGGCATATACAAACCGATGCTTATGGCATCATCTTCCATCCCGACCTGCTTCGCGGCACGTCATTGAATAAAACGATAAAGAACTACACCTTTTTCTCGTACGAAGTCAACGAAGCGTTGCACGTATCCGGGGAGGAACAGACTATCATTTTGGATTGTCTGAAAATCATACGGAAAGAACTGGAGCATGATATAGACAAGCATAGTAAAACACTGATTGCTACATATATCGAATTACTGCTCGGTTACTGCATGCGTTTTTACGAACGGCAGTTTATCACGCGCAGCAAAAGCAACCGGGATGTGCTGACCCGTTTCGAGCAGTTGCTGGACGAGTATTTCGAAGGATCCGCCGCCGAGCGGGACGGACTCCCTTCGGTGAAACACTTCGCCGACAAATTGTGTCTCTCATCCAATTATTTCGGAGACATGCTAAAAAAAGAAACCGGAAAGACTCCGCAGGAATATATTCAGGAGAAAATAATCGAAGTAGCAAAGGACCGTATATCCGGCACCCAGGATACGGTAAGCCAGATAGCTTATTCCCTGGGATTCCAATATCCGCAGCACCTGTGCCGCCTGTTTAAGAAACGGGCCGGATGCACACCGAATGAATACCGGGCAAAGATGATTGGCTGAAAGGACAGATGAAAAAGACGTTGGACATAAAGAGCGTGTGTGAATGCAACCGCCGTTTGGGATGTAAAACACTGCATCCCCAGGCAAGCATCATCAATCTGGAACACCCGGATTTGGAGCAGGAGGCCGTGAAATTCGAATTCTATGCCGTGCTGCTCATCGAGGAATGCCCGGACGGCTGTGGCTGCTGCGGCCGTAAGTATTACGACTATTCCAATGCCACGATGGTATTTCTCAAACCCGGGGAAATTTTCCGCATGAACGAAGCGGGCGTGTTACCGGACAAAGGGTGGCTGTTGGCGTTTCATCCCGATTTACTGTACCGTACCTCACTGAAAAATCATATCAGGAACTATACGTTCTTTTCTTATAACAAGGAAGAGGCATTACACTTGTCCGGACGGGAAACGGCAACCATTACGTGCTGTCTTGAAAATATCGAAGAGGAACTGCACCACTCCATCGACACGCACACCGCAACCATTCTCTCACGGCATATCGAGTTGATGCTGGACTATTGCACCCGTTTCTACGAGCGGCAGTTCATCACACGCGAGAATAAGAACAAGACTGTGCTCGAAGAGTTGGAAACCCTGCTCGATGACTATATCGCCTCCGGCAGGTTACAGGGGGCTCTGTTGCCTACATCGGAATATTGTGCCACAGGGCTGGGCCTATCCGTCCCTTATTTCAACGATTTGTTGAAATTCGAAACCGGCAAGACGTTGGATGAGTATTTCCAACTGCGACGGCTTGAAACGGCTAAAAGGATGTTGCTCAAAGCGGAAAACACCCCGGCCGTCGTAGCACGGCGGTTAGGCTATACCAGTGTGCAATATTTCAGTCTGTTATTCAAAAAAATTACGGGCATCGCTCCTAATGAATACCGGTATTCAAATTAATCAGATCATTCTACAAAACCATTTCCGCATGCCTCATCGACCGACGATGCAGAATTGGGTGGACTTTCTTACCGGAAAGGGCGGCGGAGGCGGCCTTGCACGGAGGCCGCCCGCTGCATTACCGGTCATTATACACTCTTCCATTTCCTTTCTTTTTTCAGACCGTTAAATGCATGCTGTCCGACACCATCCGTCCATTGAGGGAAGTGGCAAAACAATACGCCTCCACTTTCGATGCTTCCCACTCTTCAGGTAAGGCATATTCCGTTTCGCCCGCCACACCGCGATTATTCAAAGCAACGATACGCACCCGCTGCAGCGCCGTTTCCAGCAACACGCCGTATACTTTGTCCGCCAGAGAAGCAAAACCTTCTTCCGGTTCCTGTGCTGTCTGACTGAAAGTATAAGTCCCCGATTCCTCATCATACCCGACCGTTACCCGGGGTGTAACCAACAAACCGGAAGCCAGTAACAGCCGCCCGTAATCTATCGTTGCCACCGAACCGGCACCGAACGATACTTTATCCATATTGAGCGCGACAAAGGCATTGAATGCCGTACCACGCCCTACTCCGGCAAAACCTTTACGGACAACAGGCAATATACGCCTGCCGAACTGCACCAGAGTCTTCATTTTTGCCCGTTGCTCCAGAATTTCCGGCGTAGGATTGTCTTTCCGTTTAAACACTTTCGCTTTCGCGATATTTTTACGTTTGGTGTAAACCAACGTAATATTACCTACCGATTTGGTAACCTTGCCCAACAAATAAGAATTAAATTCTGCCATGATTTTTAAATTTAAAGTTTAACATAATGAATCACTTGCACATAAATCCGTGCAATTCAGGACCGGGGTCCTGTTTCCGGTCGGTGATATCCGAATGTCCTACGACGTAACGGATGGGATAATGCTGTTTCAGTAACCGGCATATTTCCCGGAGCAGCCTTTTCTGCCGTTCTGTATAACGATGCCAGAAAGTCGCCAATTCACCCG